>JBOHOS010000040.1:0-12753 GCA_050731295.1 Nitrospiraceae bacterium
TACGTTCGAAAATCCTCTTCCAACCGCTGGAACGCGTGCGAGCGTTCCAACTCGTCTCGAAAACCGTAATAGATCTTGATGCCGGCGCGTTGCTGATCGTCCATAATCTCCACGGCATCGGCCACCAGATCGGGCTGCTGCATCTGCGCGCGAGACAAAATCAACAGTCTTCGAATCGTCACTTTGCGGCGGACCGCCGCCTGGTTCGCCAACAGATAGCTGGGGTAGAGCGCTTCGCCCTTCTTCCAGAGGTTCCAGCGTTCCATGATCGCATCGATCGACCGCTCGGCCGTTTCCACGAGACGGACTGCCTCGGCGTTAGCCGCCGCGCCGTCATAGACGAGCGTTTGCGACTCGAGCTGGCGCAGCTCGCGCCCGATCGCTTCAACTTTCTTTGGAATATAGCGAGGGCTCTTGGGGACGTGCAGCATCACGTCCACCGCCGTCAAGGCAAGGGTCCAGTACTCTTTGGCTTGCGCCGGCGCTTTGTCCTTTTGCGCGATGAGGAGCAGCTCGACGGGGTTCTTGTCCAGGAGCCTGGCGATTTTGATGCAGAGTTCCGGCTTCGGCACCTTCATCCCGCGGCGAATCAGGTTCGCTTCGGGTTGAGCGATTCCTAGCTTTTCCGCCAGCGCATAATCACTGCTGAGGCGGTAGCGGTCTTTTACGGCCTCGATGTAATTGGCGATCTCCGACATGGAATATTCAGGGGACGCCGATCATAACAGCTTCACATGGCCTGATGTGGAAAACTAATCAGGACGGGGGATGGTTGAACTCCGACCGGCGACCGAAATCCAATCGACGATATCAGCCATGCGCAGTGGGGGCCACGGGTTCACGCTCATAAACTCTCGGCTTTTCCAGGCCGAGCCAGAAGCCTTCCAAATAATCCAGCACGGCCTTCATACCACGATGGAAATCATCCCGCTCCTGACCCGACATGCCGGAAGATCCTACGTGAGCCGATCCTTCCACTGCGGCGACCGCTTTTTCCATGGCATCCTCATGAGTCGCCTCCAACTCACGGTGGAACGTGAAGTAGGTCATGTCCATCTGAGGGAATCGCGTGCTGCGGAGACGGTTCAGGCCTGGAATCAGATGATCCCACATGGTAATGGCCATATTTTCGAGCCCGAAGGAGGCTCCCAGGGCCATCGCATGATTCCCGCTGCTGTAGAGGTGTTCCATGCCCTCGATATAGGCCTGCGTCGAAGGCAGCATCGGCCGGGTCATGGCTTCGTGAACATCCACATGGACGGATCGCAGAAAATCCCGATAGAGTAGTTCATGACGTTTCCGCGTCGTGCCGTCGCCAAGCTCCGAGTACAGGACATGCGTCAGCTCGTCGGCCACGGCTTCATCTTCGGTGTTCACGAGTTGCGCGACTAGAATCTTGGGGAAAAAACGGGCGAAATTATAGAACTCGACGGCAAAGAGCCGAAACTCCTCGTCCGTCATCCCTCCTGTTTGAAACCGGTCCAGATAGGAATTATTGATGGCGCCGTGCCGGAGGACACCGCCCCGCATCTCCTCATAGAATGACATGAGTCACCTCCACGTGGGAGAGATGGATCATTATGTTTAGATAATATAACTATTGTATTGTTTGTTCAAGCCGAAATCCAATCCCTCATTGATTTCAAGTTCTGGGTGTTCTCCGTTTTAAACAATTTTAAACAATTTTCCTAAAAAACCGCTTGCCATACGCTTCAGGCTATGTAATATAGAATCTATATTGGTTAATGCAGTATTCTGTTATACTGACCACTAAAGGAGCGCATCACCGGCCCGATCGTCGTGACGGTGCTCCGACGAGGAGGAACCATGAAGAACTCCATGGGGATCGATCACATCACATTGTGCGTCGAGAATCTGCATGCGGCCGAATACCTCTTCACGAAGATCCTCGGCTTCGAGGTGATCTGGTCGGCCCGAGACGTCGGCAGCGAGCAGTCCAGCATGGACACCATCGTCGTTCAGCGGGGTGACGCCAAGGTCGCCCTCATGCAAGGTCGTGACAAGGTCGTCAAATCACAAATTTCGGAGTTCATCGAGAAGTACGGCCAGGGCGTGCAACACGTCGCCATCGAAGTGGACGACATCGAAGCGGTGTGCCGCGAGTGGGAATCGCATGGCGTGAAATTCAGCGGTCCGCTCAAAGAAGGCCGAGACGGATTCGGCCCGCTCAAGCAACGGTTCACGTATCCCTTGTTTCCCGGCGCCGGCGTCTTTCTCGAACTGACCCAACGGCAGCACGGCCATGAAGAGTCGAAGACGTTCGTGCGAGGCACCGTGGAAGCGCTCTATAAGGACATTGAGCGAGACCAGATCAAAGGCGTCGAGCGCAACATCATCGACTACGATGACAAAGCGTCCGCTACGGAGACCAAGAAACGCGCATCCTGACCACGCCCGCGATCTATACGCTGGGCGGAGTGGCAGCCCCGCAGCTTTTGAGCTGCGAAGTCTCGGCGGAGCAGCGATGAAGCGCCCGCGGTTTCTTGAGCCACGAGGTCTCGGCGGAGTGGCGATAATAAGATGAGAATGGAGGCCCCGCCATGTATCTGACGAGAAAAGGCACGGTCCCGAACCAAGCGCATGTCGGGGTTCCGGACGGATTACATGAAGAAGAGCATGGCCGGCGAGGATTCAGCGGGCCCGCTTCCCACCTGTACCGCAGTCATCCCCCGACCGGATGGGTGCGCATCGACGGTCCTCTCCGACCCCGCGCATTTTCCTGTGAGGCCCTCCCTACCCCCGATCAACGATCCGCCGATGGCCGGCCGATCGAAATTCTGACCAGTCCCGATGCACGGGTCTTTCTCTCTCGCCGCGCCGACACCATGCCGTATTTTGTTCGGAACGCGGACGGCGACGAAGTGCAGTTCATCCACAGCGGCCGCGGTTTTTTCGAGACCGACTACGGCGTGATCGCGTTTGAGCCCGGGGACTATCTCGTCATCCCGAAGGGCACGACCTACCGGGTTCTCGTGGAACAAGAGCCCTCGCTCATTCTGATCGTTGAGACCCCGGAACCGGTCGTTCTTCCCGACCGAGGCCTCCTGGGCCGGCATGCGCTTTTTGATCTGGGGGTCATGACGATTCCCGAATTATCTCCGGAGGGAGATCCACGAGAACACCGGGATAAAGCGGAGTGGGACGTGCGGATTAAACGGGATGGCGAGTACACCACCGTTGTCTATCCCTTCTACCCGATGGACGTCGTGGGCTGGAAAGGCGACCTTTGGGCCGCGAAGCTGAACGTGCGCGATTTTCGCCCGGTCACGAGCCCTCGGTACCATCTCCCGCCGAGCGTTCACGCGACATTCCAGGCGGGAGGATTGCTTGTTTCGACGTTTGCGCCACGGCCGCTGGAGAGCGACCCCCAAGCCATGCGGGTGCCGTTCTATCATCGCAACATGGATTACGACGAAGTCCTGTTTTATCACCAGGGCCATTTCTTCAGCCGTGCGGGCATACAGGCCGGCATGCTGACGCTGCACCCGCAAGGCATCCATCACGGTCCGCAACCGCAGGCGATCGAGGTCTCCAAAAGCAAGATCCACACGGACGAGGTCGCGATCATGATCGAGTCTCGCAGGCCGTTTAAAGTGCTGCCCGAGTTGGAACCGGTGGAACTCAAAGACTATGCGATGAGCTGGACGCAGGGGACACGCGCATGAAGCTAGTCAGCTTTTTTATTCGCACGCCGATCGGCAATTTCGTCAGGGTCGGAGCACTTCATGCACAGAGCATCATCGACCTTAATATGGCCTACGCGCGAATGCTGGCCGATCAACAAGAAGCGCAGCCGTATCGCCTGGCCAATGCCGTCGTCCCATCGACCATGCTGGAGCTCCTGGAAGGCGGACCGTCGGCCATGGCCGCCGCCCGCCTGGCGTTTGACTACGCGGTCCCGTTCGACGCATCGGTCACAGGGCCGGCAGGTGAAACGATCATCTATTCCAACGCCGACGTTCGTCTCGTGGCTCCGCTCCCGAACCCGACGTCATTGCGCGATTTCATCGCATTCGAACAGCACATTGCCGCCACGTCGAAGAAGCGCGGCCAGGCCATTCCTCCCGAATGGTACAAAGCTCCGGTCTACTACAAGGGCAATCATCGAACGATTATCGGCCCGGATGAAGACTTGCCGTGGCCGCTTGAGACCACCAAGCTGGATTACGAGCTGGAATTAGCCTGTGTCATCGGTCGCAAAGGACGGGACATTTCGGAATGGGATGCGCCGGCCTATATCGCCGGATACACAATCATGAACGACTTCAGCGCGCGTGACGTTCAATTTACGGAAATGGCCTGCCGCTTGGGTCCGGCCAAAGGGAAGGACTTTGCGACGGCCATCGGACCCTGCCTGATGACGACGGATGAGATCTTGAACGTGGACGCGCTCACGATGGTGGCCCGGATCAACGGGGAGGTTTGGTCCGAGGGACGGTTCGGCGCCATTCATTGGTCATTTCCGCAGATGATTGCGCACGTGTCGCGCGGCGAACCCGTTTATCCAGGCGACCTCTTCGGCTCGGGAACCGTCGGCGGCGGATGCGGCTTCGAGATGGACCGCTATCTGAATCCCGGTGATATAGTAGAGTTAGAGATTCAGCCGATCGGCATCTTACGAAACCGCGTGGTCAAGGAGCCGGCTGGATAATATCTTCGTCACGCTGGCTCCAAGAGGAGAGGGGGACTATGAGTCTACCGGCGACGGACGAGCAGGCAGTCACCGAACTGATCCAACGGCACCGCGCCCTGTACGAGAGTCCGGCCATTGACGCCAAGCTGAAGACGATCATCCGGGATTTTCCGCAGTCCAAACTTTCCGATTGGGATATCCTGAGAATTCTTCGGACCTCGAAATCCGTGTTCTTCGACACGCATGTCGAGATGGTGTCCGGACATCACACGGCGACGTATCTCCGGTTCGACTCGATCGGTGGCCTGTCACAGCTCATCACGTTGATCGCCAGAGACATGGCCGACTGGCTCCGCCAGTATTTTGCGACACAGCCTCCCACGGGAATCGTGGCAACCGCCTCAGCCGCGCACCTTCTGGCCGAGCGCGTGGCGGAGATCCTGCACGACACGATGCGATTGCGCGTCGTCCTGACGCCATACAGCGCGGACACGGGAAAGATCGGGACGGACATCGCGATCGGAACCATTCGCGCAGGAGAACGGTTCATCATCCTTAACGACGTGACCACGCGCGGCAATTGCGTCAGCAAGCTCGGCAAGGTTGTCACCGATCGCGGCGGCGCGATTGCGGGCATGATGGTCTTCGCCCGCCGCGACAGCGGTCAATTCACTTTAATGGGCGAACTGACGGCCGCGTATCCTTTTTATTACACCACCGACCTCGACATGCCGCAATGGGAGCCTGACCAGTGCCCGCTCTGCAGGAAGAAGGAGCCGCTGCTTTCGTGGAGGGAGATGCCGGAGTTCTAGCGAGCAGCCAATGGCAATAGCGAACAGCTTCTGAGCTAGTCGCTGTTCACTGCTCGCTACCCGCTAAAGGAGATTCATATGGATGTCGCCGCGACACCGAAAGACATCAAACGAGCCGACTTACTGCAGATGTATTACTATCTGCGTCTCACCCGCGCCCTCGAAGACCGCATCACCGCGCTCTACCGGCAAGGACGCATCGTGGGCGGGGTCTATACCAGCAACGGCATGGAAGCCATCTCGGTGGGCTATGCCTCGGCGCTGGAGCGGGATGATATCATTGCGCCGTTCCATCGGGACATGGGCGCGTTCCTGATCCGAGGAATTACGCCCGGCGAGGTCTTCGCCCAATACCTCGGCAAACGCACCGGTCCGACCAAAGGTAAAGACGGCAACGTGCACATCGGCGACCTCAAGCGAGGGATCATCGGCTTCGTCAGCCATCTGGCCGACAATCTGCCGGTCGCCGCAGGGGTCGCACTCGCCTTCCGGCTTCGCGGGGAATCGCGCGTGGTCGTGGCCAACACCGGCGACGGCGGAACCAGCCGGGGCGACTTCCACGAAGCGCTGAACTTGGCGGCGGTTCGCAAGCTGGCGGTGGTCTTCTTCTGCAACAACAACCAGTACGCCTATTCGACGCCTATGCACCTCCAGATGGCCATTCCCGACGTCGTCGATCGCGCAAAAGCGTACGGCATGCCGGGTGAGATCGTGGACGGTAACGACGTGGCCGCCGTGTACCTGTCGGCCCAACGCGCCATCCAGCGCGCCCGCGGCGGGGGAGGACCGACCTTTATCGAATGCAAGACCATGCGGATGCACGGCCACTCCGAGCACGATTCGGCAAAGTACGTTCCGCGCGAACTGCTGGAGGAGTGGAAACAGAAAGATCCGATTCTTACAACCGAACGGCAGCTCATCCAGCTCGGCTATGCTCATGAAACAGCCTTTCGCGAAGTCGAGGAGCGCGTCAAAAAGGAAATCGAGGCCGGTGTCGAATTCGCAGAGCACAGTCCGTTACCCGAAGGACCGGAAGTCCTCGACGGCGTCTTTGCCGATGAAGGGAGCCATCCATGACGATGACGGCGGCGCGCGAAGTTACGTACCTGGAAGCCATCTCAGAAGCGCTCGACGAGGAGATGACGAGAGACGAACGCGTGTTTTTGATGGGAGAGGACATCGGGCCATACGGCGGCGCCTTCCGGATCACCGAGGGCTTTCAAAAGAAATACGGCGAATGGCGAGTATTGGATACACCCTTGTCCGAATCCGGCTTCGTGGGTGCGGCCATCGGCGCGGCCATGATGGGCATGCGACCGGTGGTGGAAATGCAGTTCGCCGATTTCATCTCGTGTGCCTTCGATCAGATCACCGAGGTGGCCGCGAAGAATCACTACCGTTGGGGCGCCGCCGTACCCATGGTGATCCGGGCCCCGTTCGGCGGGGGAGTGCACGGCGGGCCGTTTCACTCCGAATGTCCTGAAGGCTGGTTCTTTCACTCTCCCGGTCTGAAGCTCGTCGCGCCATCCACACCGTATGACGCGAAAGGCCTGCTAAAAGCCGCCATCCGCGACAACAATCCGGTGATCTATTTCGAGCACAAATTCCTCTACCGACGCGTAAAAGGCGTTCTGCCTACGGATGATTACATCGTGCCAATTGGAAAAGCCGACGTGAAACGCGTCGGAACCGACATCTCGGTCATCACCTATGGCGCGATGGTCCATCTCGCTCTGGAAGCGGCTGACGTGCTCGCGAAAGAAGGGATCGACCTGGAGATCGTGGATCTCCGCTCCTTGATCCCGCTCGACAAAGAGACGGTCTTTGAATCGGTCCGTAAAACCAGTAAGGCGATCGTGCTGCATGAGGACAACAAGACCGGCGGGGTCGGAGCGGAAATTTCGGCGCTGCTGTCGGAAGATTGTTTCGAGTCTCTGGATGGTCCGGTCCTGCGTATTGCCGCGCCCGACACGCCTATCCCGTTCAGCCCGCCGCTGGAGGAGTTTTTCCTCCCTAAGGTGAGCGACATCGTGAACGCGGCAAGAAAATTAGCGGCGTATTAGGGGATGGCGAGGGGTTAGGGGCTAGAGGCAATGGGAAAGAGAAATTTACCCTATAGCCCCTCGCCCCTTGCCTCGTGCCTGTCGCCAAACCTGGATCTCGTTTAGTTTGGAGAAGAATGTGGTGACCGACATCATCATGCCCCAGTTGGGTGAAAGCATCGCGGAAGGCACTATTGTGAAGTGGCTGATCGCCAGTGGCGGTCGTGTCGAGAAGGACCAGTCCTTGCTGGAAGTCGAGACGGATAAGGTGGCCCTGGAGATTCCCTCGCCGGCCTCCGGCGTGCTCAGCGAGGTCCTCGTGAAGGAAGGAGAAACCGTCCCGGTCGGGACGCTCCTGGCTCGTCTGGATGCGTCGAGCACGGTAGAGGGAGTCGTGAGCCGGGTCGGCGGGGTCGTCATTCGGCCCACGGCTCCAGCCGAGGAAGGCGTCGAACATTATTCCCCTGCCGTGCGCCAACTGGCGAAAGAACAAGGAATAGATCTGGCGCAGATCGCGGGAACCGGCGCCGGCGGGCGCGTGACGAAGAAGGATGTGCTCGACTTCGTGGCGAAGGCGATACCAACCAAAGCTCAGCCGTCAGCAGTCAGCGATCAGCCGTCCGTTCGGAATGAAGAAATCGTTCCTCTTACGGCGATGCGGAAGACGATCGCCGAGCGCATGGTCAAGAGCCGGCAGACCTCGGCCCACGTCGTCACGTTCTTTGAAATCGACTTCTCCGGCATCGCAACGTTTCGCCAGGGACGCGAGTTGACTTACCTGCCGTTCGTCATCAATGCCGTGACGAGAGGCATGAAGGATGTCCCGCTCCTCAATTCTTCATGGGATGAGCAGGGCATCGTGCTCAAAAAAGAAATGAACATCGGTATCGCAGTCGCGTTGGACGAAGGGCTGTTGGTGCCCGTTTTGCGGAACGCCGACCGAAAAGGGTTGGTTCAATTAGCGAAAGAGGTTGCCGACCTCGCCGAGCGGGCGCGAACAAAACGGCTCAATCCAGACGAAGTGCAGGAAGGCACCTTCACGATCACCAACCACGGGGGATTCGGCAGCCTGTTCAGCACGCCGATCATTCATCAGCCCCAGATCGCCATCCTCGGCGTCGGCGCCGTGCAGAAGCGTGCGGTGGTCATCCATGACGCGATCGCGATTCGACCCATGTGCTACTTGAGCCTGTCCTTCGATCACCGCGTCATCGATGGGGCGACGGCGGATCGATTCATGTCGCGCGTCAAGCAGTATCTCGAACAGAACCAATGGGAGACCGCCCTGTGAGCAGGAAACAGCACGCCGTCATTGCCAGTGCGGTGCGAACACCGATGGGGAGCTTTAACGGCGTCTTCAGTCCCGTGTCTGCCACGAAACTCGGCAGCATTGCCATCACTCACGCGTTGAAACGAATCGATCTGCCGGCTGATCGGGTCGACGAGGTCCTGATGGGCTGTGTCGTATCCGCCGGTCTTGGTCAGGCGCCGGCTCGGCAAGCATCGATTGGAGCAGGAATTCCTCATTCAGTCGGCGCCACGACCGTAAATAAAGTCTGCGGCTCAAGCTTGAAGACGGCGATCATGGCGGCTCAAGCTATCGGCATGGGAGAGGCCCGGATCGTCGTCGCAGGCGGCATGGAAAACATGACGCGAGCGCCCTATTTATTGGAACGCGCGCGGCAGGGCTATCGGCTCGGCCACGCCGAACTGACCGACAGCCTGGTCAAGGATGGCCTGTGGGACGTCTACAACCAATTTCATATGGGAAACGGGGGCGAACTCTGCGCGGCGAAATACGGCTTGAGCAGGGCCGAACTCGATGACTTCGCCCTGGAGAGTTACCGGCGGGCGCGTGAAGCGATCGCTTCCGGCGCCTTCACGCGCGAGATCGTCCCGGTCGAGGTGCCGCAAAAAAAAGGACAGGCGCTGTTGGTGTCTGAGGATGAGGAGCCTAATCGCGTGGACCTCAGCAAGATGCGGTCACTCAAGCCTGTGTTCCAGGAAGACGGCCTGCTCACCGTCGGCAACTCTCCATCCTGCAATGACGGCGCGGCCGCGCTGGTGATCATGGCGGAAGATGAGGCGAGCCGATTGCAATTGAAACCGCTGGCCCGCATCGTCGGGTACGCCGGGGCGGCGCTGGCGCCCGAATGGTTCACGATCGCGCCGGTCGAGGCGATCAAACGGGTGTTGAAATTGACCGGCCTGTCCTTGGCCGACATCGATCTGTTCGAAATCAACGAAGCATTCTCGGCCGTCTCTCTGGCGATCAATCGAGACCTGGGACTCGATGCGTCGCAAGTGAACGTCAACGGCGGCGCCGTGGCTTTGGGACATCCGATCGGCGCGACCGGCGCGCGTCTGCTGACGACGCTGATCCATGCGATGGAGGCGCGAGGAGTACGCCGCGGGCTCGCCAGCCTCTGCATCGGAGGCGGCGAAGCGCTGGCGGTCATCGTGGAACGATGAAAAAGCAATTTAAAATTACAAATGCAAAGTTTTGCCGGCTCCCATCAGAGCTTTACTTTTGCATTTCTAATTTTTCATTTTGCATTGCGCTGAGGCGCCCATGACGATCGACGACATCAGATGCGTGGCCGTGGTCGGCTCCGGGCAGATGGGGCGAGGGATTGCCCAGATCTCGGCGACGGCGGGATGGGACGTACTCCTGCTCGACGTCAGCGAACAGGTTTTGGACGCCTCATTACAGAGAATCCGCGAGACGCTGGCGCGAGCCGTCGAAAAGGGAACACTCCATCCTGAGCAGGTCGACAAAACGACGGCCCGCATTCGCCCGATTGTCAAACTTCAGCGCCTCACGGAGGCTCAACTTGTCATTGAAGCGGTTCCGGAGAACGCGAACCTGAAGGCTGATCTCTTCGGGCAAATGGGAATGGTGTGCCGGCCGGAAACCATTCTGGCAAGCAACACCTCGTCGATTTCCATCACGAAACTCGGTGCGGCGTCCGGGCGGCCGGATCGTGTCATCGGTATCCACTTCATGAATCCCGTCCCCGTCATGCGATTGGTCGAGATCGTCCGAGGAGTGGAGACCGCGGATCACACCATCACCTTGGCCCTGGAGGTCGCCAAGCAGCTCGGCAAAACGCCGGTGGTCTGCAAGGACGCGCCCGGATTCATCGTCAATCGGGTGTTGATGCCCATGATTAATGAAGCGATTTTTGCGCTCCAGGAAGGCGTCGGCACGCCGGAAGCCATCGACTTGGCCATGACCAACGGCGCCAACCATCCCGTGGGCCCTCTCGCCTTGGCGGACCGAATCGGTCTGGACACCGTTCTGGCCATTTGCGAGGTGCTCCATCAAGATGTAGGCGATCCGAAGTTTCGACCCTGCCCGCTCCTCAGGAAGTACGTGGAGGCCGGCTGGTGGGGCCGCAAACGAGGACGTGGATTCTATGTGTACGAATAGACCGTGAACCGTACATCGTGCACGCTCCAACGGCAGCTTTCCGGTCGCGATTCATAATTCACGAATAACGGAGGCCGATGATGGACTTCCGCCTCACCGATGAACAAGCCGCTCTCCGCGCGACGGTTCGCGATTTCGCCTCAAAAGAGATCGCCCCCCATGCGCAAGCCTTCGACGAGCAAGGCCTCATTCCTCACGACCTTCTCCGCCGGATGGCCGGTTTAGGACTGATGGGACTCTGCGTTCCGAAGGAATACGGCGGAGCCGGAATGGACGACCTGGCGTACATCATCGCGCTCGAAGAGGTCTGCAAGGCCTCCGCCAGCGTGGGACTCGCGATGACGGTCAATAATACCTTATACGGCGAACCGCTCCTCCGCTTCGGCACGCATGAGCAGAAGCTTCGTTGGCTTACCCCGGCAGCGCAGGGAGAACGCTTGGGCTGCTATTGTCTGACCGAGCCCGGCTCGGGGTCCGATGCCATGTCGCTGTCTATGACGGCCGTGGCGGACGGCGACGGATTCATCTTGAACGGCACCAAAGCCTTTATCACCAATGGGGAAATCGCCGCGCAGGCGGTGGTCTTTGCCACGGTGGACAAAGCCAAGGGACACAAAGGCGTGACGGCCTTTCTTGTCGACAAAGCGGCCCCCGGCCTGAGCATTTCCAAAAAGGCCAGGAAGATGGGACTCTTGGCTTCCGATACCTGCGAGCTGAGATTTGAGAATGTGCGGATCGGGTCCGGACAGGTACTAGGCGCGATCGGAGAAGGTTATAAGGTGGCGTTCTCCACGCTGGATGCGGGCAGAATCGGAATTGCGGCGCAGTCGCTGGGCATCGCCGAGGCAAGTCTGGAGGCGGCCAAGAGCTACGCGAAGCAACGCGCGCAGTTCGGCAAGCCGATCGCCGAGTTCGAAGCCATCCAATGGATGCTGGCCGACATGGTGACCGATATCGAAGCCGCGAAGTGGCTCACCTATCACGCCGCTACGCTGAAAGCCGAGGGCCGGCGGCGCTTCACTCGCGAGGCATCGGTCGCGAAGCTCTTCGCCTCCGAAATGGCCAATCGCGTGGCGTCTCATGCCCTGCAGATCTACGGAGGCTACGGGTACCGGAAAGACTATCCGGTGGAGCGGTATTTTCGCGACGCCCGCGCGACGCCGCTCTACGAGGGTACCTCGGAGATCCAGCGCCTTGTGATTGCCCGCGAATTATTGAAGGAGAACGAACGAGCGGACTGATCGGCGCAAAAAAATCACCGTGCACGCTGGGCGTCTACTTAAGAGGCTGTGAGAGGCTGTGATGGAAGAGCGCAAACCGCGATTCAGATCCTTGTCCGGGCTGGAGATCGATCGCGTTTACAACCAAGACGACCTCAAAGATTGGAACGCCGAAACGGATCTTGGTGTTCCCGGCGAATTTCCCTACACACGGAGCGTCTATCCGACCATGTACCGCAGCCGGCTCTGGACCATGCGGCAGTTCGCGGGGTTCGGGTCGGCCGAGGATACGAATCACCGGTTCACGTACCTGCTTCAGCACGGGCAGACCGGTCTGAGTGTCGCCTTCGATATGCCGACCCTGATGGGTCTGGACGCCGATGATCCCCGCTCACGCGGCGAGGTGGGGTACTGCGGCGTGGCCATCTCGTCGCTGGCCGACATGGAGCGGCTGTTCGACGGCATTCCACTGGATCGTGTGACGACATCAATGACGATCAATGGGCCGGCGGCCGTGTTGTTCGCGATGTACTTGGCAATCGCGGAGCGACGCGGCATTCCCTTTGAAAAACTGGGCGGCACGCTCCAGAAC
>JBOHOS010000041.1:0-3595 GCA_050731295.1 Nitrospiraceae bacterium
GCATCCACATACCACCCTGATTCTGCGTTCGAAACACGCCGCGGCCCGTCGCGACAAACAATCCCTTCTCGTTCGTCACGATCCCTCGGATCGAATCATTGGGGAGGGCCCGGCTGATCGGCCTCCACGTCACCCCGGCGTCTCCGCTTCGAAACACCCCGCCGTCGAAAGTTCCGGCATATAAGGCTTGCTCCTGATCAATCGCCAGGACCCGGATAAAATTCTCGATGAGCCCTTCGTGATCGACCAGCCCTCGAGAGAGCCGCTGCCACTCGACGCCCTTCGAATGGCCGCTTGGTTTGTAGCGAAAGACGCCTTTGCCGGAGGTCCCGACGTAGAGCGTTTGGTCCGAGGCCATGGCGATCGAGTGGACGAGCGTCTCATCCAAGCCTTTCGTGACCACGGACCATTCGGCCGCGCCTTCCACAAGCCGGTAGAGCCCATCGCCCGTCCCCGCGTAGACCACTCCATGCCGGATCAGCAAGGATTTGATTTCAAGACGCTTCAGCCCGGTGTTGACAGGCTGCCAGGTGTTGCCGGCGTCCTGACTGCGGAACACCCCTCCGCGAAAAGTCCCCGCATAGACAGTGCCATCGTGTGCGGTCGCTAAACACAAGATGAACGGGTCGCTGAGACCGTGATTGGCTGACGTCCAAGAGCCCCCTCGGTCGTCACTCCGAAAGAGGCCCATGCCGAACGAACCTGCGTACACGGTCTGCGGGCCCACGGTGGTCAGCGTCTGAATACTCGGCGCGGCCTGTTGGGCCTTAGCCGGACCCACAAGTCCCAGCATGTAAAAAGTAAAAAGGCACAAGGCAAACGTGACACGAAGAGAGCCGCTTGGCTTCAGTGCGGCCCCGATCCGTGCATCTTTCATCATTCCGACCATCTCTACTTTACCTGTGCCTTTTACGTTTACTAATCCTCACTGCGCGCGCTGGCCCGCCGTTCCCGTCGGAACGGGACGCTCGTCGGCCACCGCGGATTCACCTGCCGGCCGGCGCTGTCCGAACAATTTCGCGCCCCAGATGCCGAGTTCGTAGAGTACCATCAGCGGGACAGCCATCAACAGCATGGTAAAGAGGGTCGCATCCGGCGTGACAATGGCCGAAACGATGAGCGCGATCATCACCGCGTATTTGCGAAAGCGAGCCAGCATGGCCGGGGTAATCACGCCGATCCGAGAAAGTACGGTCAGCGCCAACGGCAGCTCGAAGGCGAATCCGAAAATCAGTAAAAACTTGACGTTGAAGTCAATGTAGGTCCCGACCGCAAGCTGCGGCGTCAATTCCCGATCCATCCCGAAGCTGACAAAGAATTGAATGACCAGGGGCAGGATCACGAGATTGCAAAAGACGAGGCCCAAACCGAAAAACCCCCCCGCTAAGCACAAAAGAGGAATGGCCCAGCGCTGCTCCTGGGGCAACAGCGCGGGCTCAATAAATTTCCAACACTGATACAGCATGACCGGCAGGCTGACGACTATGCCGGCCAACAAGGATACCTTGATCGACGCAAAGAGCGCTTCCGTCGGGCTGTAGAAAATCAAATCATCCGTGAAAGGACGCTTGAGCCAATTGATCAGATCCGGCGCATAGGCAAACGTGAGGGCAAAGGCGGCCAGCAACGTGACCGCCATGATGATCAGCCGGCGCTTGATCGCAGCAAGATGTTGCGCTAGGGGGGGAAGGATCGCAGCCATCGGTTCCATCTCGTCAGCGAGAAGGCGCTCCTTCACGATAGAGCCGGATGAATTCCGCCATCTTATCTTTCATCGCCAACTTTTCTTTCTGAATCTGTTTCTTCAGCAGCTCTTCTTGAGGCGTGAGCACGTGCCGCTTCTGCAACTCACCCAGTTCGGCGTCAAGCCGATGATGGGACTCTTCCAGTTGCCGAAATTCCATGTTCGATGCGCGAAGTTGATCCGCAATCCGGTCTTCACTCACCATGGGTCACCTCCTAGTTGAGCGAGCAGGGAGCAGCCACTAGCCGGCAGCGAGGTCCCAAGCTATTGGCTATGGGCGATTTCCTATTCGCTATTCCCTTAACGGATCCAGTTCCATCAGGACCGCATCTTCGACAGGGTTCGTATAATACTTCTCTCTGACTGCCGTCCGGCGAAAGCCCGTGTGCTCATACAAGGTAAGTGCGGCGGCATTGGACGCCCGCACTTCAAGGAGAGCGCGGGATGCGCCCTGCAGGCGCCCCATGGCCAACGCGCGCCGGAGCAATTCTCTGCCGATGCCTTGCCGGCGAGCCGATGAGGCGACGGCGAGGTTCATCAGGCGGAATTCCTCAAATACCACCCAAAAGCAAACATAGCCGATGATCTCGTCACGCTGGTTTTCCCCGGCCAGCCGAGCCGTATAGAGGTATCCGAACGGGTTCTGTCCCAATTCTACCTCAAACATTTTGCGGGTCCATGGAGCTGAAAAAGACTCCTGTTCGACCTGCAACACCCGATTTAAATCACCCCCCGACGCCGATTCAATGACGACATGTTCTGCCTGCTGCTTGTTCATGAGACTCAGGCTCGCTATGGACCCGACCGGCCGGCTCGGCGTTCCATCATCAACTCAGCCTCAGCCCGCTGAACGTACCGCGGCGAGATCCCTTGCCCGGCAATGTCCCCGCGAACCAGCCGCTCGTGTCCGGCTAAGCCGACGCTTACCGCAGACGCGCGGTTCGCCTCCGGCGGCGCCTCATCGACCCGCTGATTGCGTTTCTCGAACATCCTGCGGAGTTCTTTCGTATTGGCTTCCCATCCCTCTCCGAAGACAACCGCCCGGCCGTTGAGAGATTCCGCCATCATGACCGGTGACCCCACCTGTTCTCCGGCAAGACACTGGAGCATTCCGGATGCCGTCCATTGATAGAGCGCCCAATAGACTTCTCCGGTCCGGGATTTGAAGATGGGACACAACGGTTGATGTGCCCCCCGCAGATTCCAAGCCATGGCTTCCAGGGATGGGACCATTGCCAGCGGAAGGCCGGCCGCCATTCTGAATCCTATGGCAGTCGCCAATCCGACCCGCAGTCCCGTGAATGAGCCTGGCCCGCTCGAAACGGCCACCCCATCAAGCTTCGACAGGGTGAGTCCGCTCGACCGAAACAGGTCATCAATAGCCGGAACCAGGTACTTCGCATGTTGTCCCGGAGCCGCCAGATCGGTCCTGGCCAGCACCCGCTCTCCATCCAACACGGCGACGCTCAAACACGTCGTCGCCGTTTCGATTGCCAGCAGCTTCACAGGTGTCCGTCTTGTCCTCCGCGAATGTCCAGAGCCAGTTTGAGATCATCCGGTGTGAGCGGTGCGTTCGGCACCATCTCATGAAACGTGAGGAAGATCACTCCCCGCCCGAGGCCGTCTTGCGCCGTAATCCGAAATGGTTTTAGAAGAACCGCGGCGATCGGCGTCTGTCCGGCCCGGACGGAACCGCCGTTCGGAGAGTTCTTGACGGATCGATAATCGTCGAACTGGACCGTGGCCTCGACCGCCCCGGCGGAAGTCAAGCGATCCTCTTGCACCACTTGCAATGAGCCACCATCGAACCAAATCCGCCTGAACGGTGTGGACGCTTCCGACTGTCCGAGA
>JBOHOS010000042.1:0-11529 GCA_050731295.1 Nitrospiraceae bacterium
CCCTGTCCTTTGGGCAAACTATTCCCCAAAAGCGGTGATATTGGATACAAGGGACTAGGCCTCGGGTCGTACTTCGAATGAATCACAAGCACGATTGAGGGCCAGAATAACTGGCACACTATCAACGAGTGTCGGCGTACACATGAGTGGGAACTTCTCGTCGATGTTCAACGGACAAGCGCGTGAGGCAAGAGAGTATGCATCAGACGATCCGGATCTCTGCTCGACCATTGGTCACAAATCGTCAATTGTTGCCAGGCAGATAGAGTTGAGGAATACCGTTGCAGAAAGTGCCTTCCCACGGAACTATGGCGCGCACCCGTCTCATCTAACATGCAACTGGAAGGTAGTCAGCAAGCTCTGCGTCGGCGCGTGCCTGTAGCTTGACATCCTTTTCAAGCGATCCTTACAATAACTTCACGGAGATGCGATGCGTGATGATGTAGTTGTGATTGGAGGAGGCCTTGCGGGATCGGAAGCGACCTGGCAAGCGGCCAATCACGGGGCTCGTGTGACGTTATACGAGATGCGTCCCAAGGAGCCTACTCCCGCACACAAGACCGGCGACCTCGCCGAATTGGTCTGTTCCAACTCCTTAGGATCCGACGATATTCTCAATGCGCCCGGGATTCTCAAGGCGGAGATGCGGCGCTTGAATTCGCTGATCATTCGTGTGGCGGACGAAGCTCGCGTTCCGGCCGGATCGGCATTGGCCGTCGATAGAGATCAATTTTCCCAGCGGATCACGCGGACGCTTCAGGAGCATCCGAACGTCCGTATTCTCCATGAAGAAGTCCCAGACATTCCGAATGACTGCATGTGCATCATCGCAACCGGCCCATTGACGTCCGATCGCATGGCCGATTCCATCCGGAGCTGGACCCATTCAAGCAGCTTGTACTTTTTTGACGCGATCTCCCCGATCATCGATGCCGACTCCATTAACATGGAGGTCGTGTTCCGGGCTTCTCGTTACGATAAGGGCGGCGCCGACTATCTCAATTGCCCGATGGATCAAGCCGCTTATCAGGCGTTTTATGACGCCATCTTGAAGGCTGAGAAGGTGCAACCGAAAGATTTCGAAAAAATCCCCTATTTCGAGAGTTGCATTCCGATTGAAGTCATGGCGGAGCGCGGACCGCAGACCATGCTGTTCGGCCCGTTGAAACCGGTCGGACTTGCAAACCCTCGCACCCAGACCCGTCCGCATGCGGTGGTTCAGCTCAGGGCCGAAAATGTGCACGGCACGGCCTACAACCTGGTCGGCTTTCAAACGAAGCTCACCTATCCGGAGCAGCGTCGTGTCTTTCGCATGATTCCGGGCTTGGAACAAGCTGAATTTCTTCGATACGGAAGCCTGCATCGCAATACGTTTATCAACGCGCCTCTCCTCGTAAAAGCTACGTTACAGTCGAAAGTCCGGAACTCCATATTTTTTGCCGGGCAGCTTGTTGGCGTGGAAGGGTACACGGAATCTGCCGCTATGGGAGGCTTCGCGGGCATCAATGCCGCCCGAGGACTGGCTGGACTGCCGCTTGTCACCCCTCCGCCTACCACGGCTCACGGCAGCCTCATCAATTACATCACGGCCAGCGATCCTCGGCATTTTCAGCCGATGAATACGAACTTCGGCCTTTTTCTACCATTAGCGGCCCGTATCAAAGACAAGGAGGAGAAGCGTCGCCGGATTGGCCAGAGGGCGCTGGAGGATTTTGACGCATGGAAG
The DNA here is from genome assembly GCA_050731295.1 of Nitrospiraceae bacterium. GTDB lineage: Bacteria > Nitrospirota > Nitrospiria > Nitrospirales > Nitrospiraceae > JBOHOS01. The sequence continues at coordinate 1,727 of JBOHOS010000042.1, forward strand.
ACGCGATTCGGGCTTTCGTGACGTTTCTTAGCGTGGAACAAGGGGCGTCCCGTGAGACGATTCGCGCATATCAGTCGGATCTCCGCCAGTTTCTCGCCTATGTGAACTCAACCGATTCTTCCAGGATAGTTCCTGAACAGGTCGATGCGTTGACGATTCGCGGGTATTTGGCCTGGCTGGATAAAAGGAAGGGAAAAAAATCTTCATTGGCCAGGAAGCTCGCGGCGTTAAGAAGTTTTTATCGATTTCTGGAGCGCGAAGGGAGAGCCGTGCTCAATCCGGCTCAGGAAGTTCGAACGCCAAAACAGCTCCAGCATTTGCCTCGTGTCCTCACCAAGGATGACGCGGCCGCTCTCATGGAGTGTCCCGAAGGCGAGACCGTCACCGTGCTGCGCGACCGGGCCATCCTGGAAACCCTGTATTCCACGGGAGCGAGAGTCAGCGAACTGGTTGGGATAGATCGCGACGACATCAACCTCATCGACGGTGTCGTGCGGCTGAGAGGCAAGGGACGAAAGGAACGAATCGTGCCGGTGGGGACCGTCGCCATGGAGGCCATCAAGGAGTATCTCGAGTCCGTCGATCGAGAATCCTCGGCCTCTCGGGTCTCAGCGGACACAGCCGGCCATGTTTTTTGCAATCGCCGCGGCGGGCGTCTCACAAGCCGGAGCGTGGAACGGATCGTGGCCGCCTACTCGAGTCAACTGACCGGAGGGCGGATCAGCCCGCATGCGCTTCGTCATTCGTTCGCCACCCATTTGCTCGATGAAGGCGCTGATCTTCGGGCTATTCAGGAAATGCTGGGGCATGCCACGATTGATACGACGCAGAAATATACCCATCTGGCTATGGATCAGCTCCTAAAAATCTATGACGACGCGCACCCGAGAGCGAGAAGCAAGCAATCGACCACGGTGAAACCCCGTCCGAGTACCGGACACGCAGCGTCATGATCATCCGATCCACCACCATCCTGTGCGTCACGCGCGACGACAGTGTCGCGATGGGGTCCGACGGCCAAGTCACCGTGGGGACAACGGTGATGAAGAGCAATGCCCGTAAGCTCCGTCGCTTGCACAACGACCGCGTGCTTGCCGGCTTCGCAGGCGCGACGGCGGACGCGTTCACGCTGTTCGAAAAATTTGAGGCGAAGCTGGAGGAGTACCGTGGGAATTTGACGCGGGCCGCCGTCGAACTCGCGAAGGACTGGCGCACCGACCGGATCCTGCGACGGCTGGAAGCCCTGCTCGCGGTCGCCGATATCGATCACGCCTTTATCATTTCCGGCACCGGCGACGTCGTGGAACCGGAAGACAGTATCGTGGCGATTGGATCGGGCGGCCCGTATGCCCTGGCGGCCGCCCGTGCGCTCAACAAGCATTCGACGCTGACCGCCCGGGTCATCGTGGAGGAATCGATGAAGATCGCGGGCGCCATCGATATCTATACCAATCAACAACTGATCATTGAGGAATTGAAGCGCTGAACAGAGAGCCACACATGACCATGGATCGCACCCCATCCCAAACAGCCACCCATATGCCGCAGGCCGGCCTCGCCAGCCTGACACCACGCCAGATCGTGGAAGAGTTGGATCGCTACGTGATCGGCCAGCGCGATGCCAAGCGCATGGTGGCCATTGCCCTTCGGAACCGTTGGCGACGGCAACAACTAAGCCCCGAGCTGCGCGATGAAGTGATTCCCAAAAACATTATTATGATCGGCCCCACCGGGGTGGGAAAAACGGAGATCGCGAGGCGACTCGCCAGGCTGGCCCAGGCGCCGTTCCTCAAAATCGAAGCGTCGAAGTTCACCGAAGTCGGCTATGTCGGACGGGACGTGGAGTCGATCATTCGAGACCTCACGGAACTGTCCGTTGGTCTCGTCAAGGCCGCGCATGTTGAACAGGTTCAACACAAGGCAGAGCAACTGGCGGAAGATCGACTGCTGGACCTGTTGCTGCCCTCGACAGCGGCGAAGCCGACGATGGGGTTCGACGACGCCGGCCAGGAGGCCTACGCCGGCGCGGAACCTTCCGACACGACCCGTTCCAAGCTCCGTCTTCAATTGCGCGAAGGTAAGCTGGATCAGCGGTCGGTTGAACTCGAGGTCAAAGAACGAGGGATGCCCATCGGCATCGTCTCCAATGCCGGCGGGATGGAGGAGCTGGAAAGCGGTCTTCGCGACATGTTGGGGGGGATTTTTCCTGGCAAGAAAAAGAAACGGATCATGAAAGTGCCAGAAGCGCTGAAGCACCTGGCGCAAGACGAGGCTCAAAAGCTCATCGACATGGACGAAGTCGTGCGCGAAGCGGTGAGCAAGGTCGAACAGTCGGGGATAGTCTTCCTGGACGAAATCGATAAGATTGCCGGGCGAGAGAAAGGCACGGGGCCGGATATTTCCCGCGAAGGCGTTCAACGAGACCTATTGCCGATCGTGGAAGGATCGACGGTCAACACCAAGTACGGCCCTGTGAGGACCGACCACATTCTATTCATTGCCGCCGGCGCCTTTCATATCGCTAAGCCCTCCGATCTCATCCCGGAGTTGCAGGGTCGTTTTCCCATTCGCGTCGAGCTGGACGCGCTGACCAAGGAGGACTTCGTCCGAATCCTGACGGAACCGCGCGGCGCGCTGGTCACGCAGTATCAGGCGCTGCTGCAGACCGAAGGCATCGCGTTGGACTTCACCCGCGATGGGATCGAGGAGATCGCCGCCACCGCGGTTCAGGTCAATGACCGGACCGAGAACATCGGCGCGCGCCGCCTATTCACCATTATGGAAAGGCTGCTTGAGCAGGTGCTGTTCGAGGCTCCCGAACTGAAGGAACACAAGCTCGTCGTCAATGCGCAGTACGTGCAGGAGCGGCTCAAAGCGATCGTCAAAGACGAAGACCTGAGCCGGTTTATTCTCTAACCGGTTTATTCTCTAAATGGGCAAGGGGCGAGAGGCAATGGCGATGAGTCAGATGACTCTCTTGTCTACCGCCCGTTGCCCCTTGCCTCGCGCCCCTCGCCTGGAGTGAAGCGATGAACCGACTGATCAAAAAAGCCAACGTCCTGGTCGAAGCTCTGCCCTACATCCGCACCTTCGCCGAAAAAACCGTCGTCATCAAATACGGCGGCAAGGCGATGACCGAAGAGTCGCTCAAGGAAAAATTCGCCTTGGACGTAGTGCTGATGAAGTATGTCGGCCTCAACCCGGTCATCGTCCATGGGGGAGGGCCGCAGATCGATCAGATGCTGTCGAAGCTGGGCATGGAACCCAAGTTCCTGCAGGGCGTCCGGGTCACCGACCGGGCCACGATGGACGTGGTGGAGATGGTTTTGGGCGGCAAGATCAATAAGGAGATTGTCACGCTGCTGAACCGGCACGGCGCAAGAGCGGTCGGGCTGACCGGAAAGGATGGCGGCCTGATTTTTGCCAAACCGTTGACCGTGAAGGCGTGGGCTGAAAGTCTGAACACCGAACCGGACGGATCGTCGGACGACGATTTCGGCCTGGTCGGTGATGTGCAAGCGATTAACCCCAATCTGCTGGTGAAGCTTCAACAGGACAATTTCATTCCGGTCATCGCGCCGATCGGTACCGATAAGGCCGGGCATACTTACAACATCAATGCCGATCTGGTGGCCGGCGCAGTGGCCGCCGCGCTCAAGGCTGAGAAACTGTTGGTCTTGACCGACGTCAAGGGCATTCGCAACGCGAACGGCCGTCATGTCTCCACCCTCACGCGGAAGGACATGCAGCGCATGGTCAAAAAAGGCACGATCAGCGCCGGCATGCTTCCGAAAGTCCATGCGTGTTTAATGGCGTTGGACGGGGGGGTCCGCAAAGCCCACATCATCGACGGCCGGATGCCCCACGCGATTCTATTAGAAGTATTTACGGACAAAGGCATCGGTACAGAGATCCTTGGGTAACCTTGCCGCAGGACGAACGCCACAAGCTGCAGGCTCACCTTCAGGCGCTCATCGGCGATCGGCATCCCACGTCAGCACCTGCGAAACTCCGCGAAACTGAAATATACCTGGCCGACCGGTTTCGCCGACTCGGCCTGAACGTGGCCTCTCATTCTTTCAAGGCGCTTGGCTCGACATATCGGAATGTCATCGGCGCATCGCCGACTTCTCGTTCATCGTCCCGTAGCGGTAAACGATCGAACCCTCCCCTGATCATCGCGGCCCATTACGATACGATACCGAAGTCGCCCGGCGCCGATGATAACGCGAGCGGCCTGGCCGTCATGCTGGAAGCCGCCCGAAAGCTGGTCAAGGTTCCGCTGAACGGCGAAGTCCGGTTCATTGCATTCTGCTTGGAGGAACACAACCTGCTCGGCAGTCTGGCCTACGCCGCGCATCTTAAAGAAACGCGCCAAGCCCTGATGGGCGCCATCGTGCTCGAATGTGTCGGGTTCACCTCCTCACAAGATGGCTCACAGCAAAAACCGCCCGGCGTGCCGATTGCGGTCCCGACAACAGGCGACTTTCTCGCCGTCGTCGGCAATACCGCGTCAAGCACACTCGCGGCTGGATTCGAAGCGGCCGCGAAAAAGCATGTCCCTGAGCTCAAGACCGTCCCGCTCGTCGTTCCCGGCAATGGGGAACAACTACCGGATACCAGGCGCAGCGACCACGCCGCTTTCTGGCACTACGGCTATCCAGCCATCATGCTGACCGACACCGCGAACTTTCGGAATCCCAACTACCATCGGCCCACCGACACGATCGACACATTGGATTTCATGTTCATGGTTAGAATCGCTAAGGCGCTAACTGCCGCAGTGATCAAATTCGCCGATCATTCGCAGCCATAGCTTTCGAAGATCAATTTCGCTAGACTTCAGCCGGGCTAACACGGTCAACTCGACAAATAACGACCGTTATTAAGACTTCAACTTTGAGCATAAGTGCCATGGTACATAACCTCCTCTTTTGATTCCATCTTGGCATCGCAAACTAAAGCACGTTCAATCGGCATCGTTTCTTGGCCTGAAGATGAACGACCACGCGAACGTCTGCTGTCGCGTGGCGCTCATGCTTTAACAGATGCAGAATTACTAGCGATCCTACTCCGAGTTGGGATAAAGGGTAAAAATGCGGTTGAGCTCGGGCGAGAATTGTTGAAGCGCTTCGGCTCGATACAAGCAATGATGGCCGCTCCCTTATTAGCTTGGGATGGCATAAAGGGATTGGGGCAGGCGAAACGTGCCCAGCTGATGGCCGCGCTTGAGCTTGGACGACGGGCGGCACTTCCGATAGCCAGAGAGAAAACGGTCATCAAAAATACGCGACAAGCGGCAGAATATTTTAAGGCTCGCCTACGCGGATTGGCCGAGGAGCATTTCAGGATCGCGTATTTAAACCGCACAGGACGACTTTTAGAGGACGCGCTTATTGCGGAAGGAGTTGTTGATATTGTGCGTCCACACGTCCGAACCATTGTAGCCCGAGCTTTGCAAACTAATGCATCCGCTCTGATTGCTGCACACAATCATCCCTCCAGTGCAGTTGAACCAAGCGAGGCAGACAAACTGCTGACTCACGATATGATTGTCGCCTGCCAAACGATCGGGGTTAAGGTACTCGATCATTTGATTGTGGCGGAAAATCAATATTACAGCTTCGCTGATGCTGGGTTGCTTGATGAACTGAACATCGAGATAGTAGCCGCATCCATAATAGGGCAAAAGCATGAATGATGAATTCCGACAGATGGTAATTGAGGCATTGCGGCGCGGCGAAGAGTTACCCGTTGAATGGGCACCGTGCCGAATTGTGGATGGACGGACGAGAATATCCCGTCAACACCAACTTAGTCCTGGAGTTAGCTCAGGCCTCCGGATGTTCATCGTATGATTGTGAATACGTCTCCGTGGCGCAGCATCTCGATGTACCTCTCATTACCGCTGATCGACAAATTCTGAAGGCGTTTCCTTCCACCGCAATCCATCCTGGTAAGTTCTCGGCATAACATGCTCAACTATTCCTACAGGTCCAATAGTTTCCCTGCCGCGCCAGAATAGTTCTAACCGATTCAAAACGAACCTAACGACAAACAGGGAGTGATGATAGTATCGTGGGAAATTATGCTTTCACTGTCTGTTACGACTGTCGTCGATGAAAACCAAGCTCAAGACCGCCACGCGCGAGGCGATTGAGGACATCTTCGATCAACTCGACTATAAAGCTCTCGCCGCGATCTATTGCGACGAGGGTGGAGAAGAATTCTGGAAGGATCGCCGTGAGCTTTGCCAGACGTTGGGTATCAGGGTTGCTGAGGTTCTGCGCAATCGCCTCAGACCCGAAGGCCAGAGTCTATATGTCGGCGCCGGGGTTGCCGAAATTCCGATGCTGGTGATGGAAACGACGGAGTTGCGTCGGAAAGTCGCGGCGTTCAACCTTCGTACCGAGGAAGTCGCCGTCCTGAATGCTGCGTGCAAGGCACTTTCCTTTCAATTCTCCGCCGGAGACGCGGCTGTAGCACGCGGCACGTTCGACCATCTCTGGATCGTCAGCGTGCTGAACGATCCGGAGCGATTCCCCGAATTGTCGGCTCTGTCATACGGGCGGGCGAATCCCGTCACCTTTAATCCAACGGTGTTCATGCAGCAACGTGACGCCGTTACGGCGCTGGCCGATGCGTGTCTCAAGAAGCTCACCCGGCCGGCGCTCGTAACGGTGTCCGTCGAAGAGATTCCCTGGATTACTGATTGGTGCGAGCGACAGAAGATGATGTGTGTCGTGGAAGAAGAAGACTACCCAACGGCAATCGTCGAAGATCCGATCTGCTTCATCAGAATCGGCGATGTCGTCCGCGCGAAGCGAAAGACCTAACAGGCGCAATGAAGCATGCGACTATCCAGCGATAGCTGGGCATAGGAGATACGAAGCTGGTGGCCTTTTTCAGCATCCGCTAAAACCCTACCCGTGTCTTGTGCGGCCCGGCGAGATACTGCCGGGAATACCGGACATAATTCTGAGCGGATTCACGAATCCAAGCCAATTCCTCTTCTGTGAGCAATCGCTTCACCCGAGCAGGCGAACCCACGATGAGGCTTTTCGGAGGCACGATGGTCCGCTCAGTGATCAGCGCACCGGCGCCCACGACGCAATCCTCTCCGATCACCACGCCATCCATAAGAATCGCGCCCATCCCGACCAGGACCCGGTCTTTGACGGTGCAGCCGTGGAGAACAACGTGATGGCCCACCGTCACATCATCGCCGAGGACTGTGGGATGCGTGTCGTGGGTCACATGAACCACGCTCAAATCCTGAATGTTCGTCCGGTTTCCGATCCGGATGGAATTGACATCCCCGCGAATCACCGCGTTGAACCAGACGCTGGACTCCTCGCCGATGACGACGTCCCCGATGACCACGGCCGTGTCCTCGATGAAAGCGCTGCTTGCGATTGCCGGGGTGATGCCTTGGAACGTACGAATCATCGCCTTAGATTAGAGAACAGCGTGTTTTGAATCAAGCTCGGCTGCCATGTGTCTTAGACAGCAATCTTTGGGAGATCGCTAAAGAGGTCGTTGAGGATGGATTGGCTTTTACCCCAATCAAAAAGCTGGCCGGGAATTCGCGTGGCCGCCTCGACGGACGTGTCGGCTTTCTGACGGCGCACGGTGACGAAAAGACTTCCTTCGAATGACCACATATCGGACGGGATCGCGGCCTCAAAGGCACAGCCATCTTGCGCCTGATCGACGCTGTGGAGGGATTGACCACGCCGAGCCATCGAGCAGAGAACCCCGACGATGACGCGGCCGGGCGGAAGCGAGAACACTTCAGTCCGAACCTTGCCCGTTTTGATGCCGAGGCGTGTCGCGAGAGGCTGTGCGATCCTGGCGATCTGCTCCACCGACACACCGAATTCAATCACCTTATCGACCGAGGCGAGGAAATCTTCCCCGCTTATAGGTTTCTTGGCGAATGAAGTCTGGCGGGCCAGCAGGTCCCGGACCTCCGGATACGCAATGAGGATTTTGTAGCGGACTTCGTTCGACCAATCGACCACAACCGGATGGGATGGATCAACACCGGTTGGCGACGGACTCTTCGCCTGACCGACTTGATACAGCTTCGCCCCGCACTTCCAGCAGAAATTGCCCGACGCCTCAGCTCCACAATCCGAGCAGAACATCTGTGACCCCAACGTTCAGGATGGCACTCGCGCGGGAGCGTAGCACACGCCGCTAAATTGACGCCACCCCAAGAACCGAGCACTGCTGTTTTGGTTCTAGTTCCAAGACCCACGTTGACACCGCTTTTAGCCGTCTCGTACACTGGCCCTCCTATGCCGCCGAAAGCTCTGACCATATTGGATGATGCCGAGGTCCGCGAAACCACGATCGGCTTCGTCAACCTGGGGTGCTCCAAGAACCAGGTGGACGCCGAGGTCATGTTGGGATCGCTGACGGCAAAGGGCTTTACGCTCACCACCGATCCCGCTGCGGCGGAAGTCGTCATCGTCAATACCTGCGGGTTCATCGAAGAGGCTAAGGAAGAATCGATCAACGCCATCATCGAATGCGGCGCGCTCAAGAAAACAGGAACGTGCAAGGTTTTGATCGCCGCGGGATGCCTTGCCCAACGCTACCAAGGGGAGCTGCTGAACGAGCTGCCCGAGCTGGATGGCGTGGTCGGCACCGGGGAGATCGGCCGCATCGCGGAGATTTGCCGCACTCTCTTGAAGCCGGGCCGCAAGTCCCAACGGCTGTGGATGGCCCCGCCTCCCTATCTGTACGATGAAATGACCCCCAGGCTACGCCTGGACAAGACCTATACGGCCTACGTCAAGATCGCGGAGGGGTGCAACCGCAATTGCGCGTTCTGCGCGATCCCGCTCATGCGCGGCAAGCAGCGGAGCCGGCCGGTTGAATCGATCGTCGAAGAAGCCCGGCGCCTGGCGGCCGACGGCGCCAGGGAGATCAATCTGATCTCACAAGACACGATCAACTATGGGGTCGATCTCGGGCTGAAGCGCGGGCTTACCACGCTGCTGCGCGAGCTGGTGAAAGTCAAGGACGTTCGTTGGATCCGCCCGTTCTATCTCTATCCGCAGCAGGTGGGCGACGACTTGATTGATCTGTACGCCGGCGAAGAGAAGATCACGAAGTACATCGACATGCCGTTTCAACACATCAACGATACGGTGCTCAAGCGCATGCACCGCCTCGGCAACAAGGCGTCTATCACGAATCTGGTCGAACGCCTACGGAAGCGAATCCCGGGATTAACATTCCGCACGGCCTTCATCGTCGGGTTTCCCGGTGAGACCAAGGCGCATTTCAACGAACTGAAGCAGTACCTGACTGAGATGGAGTTCGATCGCGTCGGCGTGTTTCTCTATTCAGATGAAGATGGGACGACCGCAGCGGAGCTCACCGGTAAGCGTGACCGCGAAGTCATGGAAGAGCGGCAGGCAGAATTGCTTGGGGTCCAGGAATCGATCTCGCTGAAGCGGAGCCGCCGGTTCATCGGCCGGACATTGGAAGTGCTGCTGGAAGGGGTTTCTCAAGAAACCGATCTGCTGCTGGCAGCCCGTCACGAAGGACAGGCGCCGGAGATCGACGGCGTCGTCTATATCAACGATATCAGCGACGACACCATCGATCCATCCAGTTCGGCGCTCATCACACCAATCTCTTCTAAGCAACAAGGGGCGCGCCCTCTCACGGAGGACGCGCCCCTTGCTAATCTCACCCGCCCGCCCCAGCGGCGCCGAGACGCCGCTCTTCCCAATTGCACCCGCCCGCCCCAGGCGCGCCAAGACGCGCCCCTTGCTCATCTCACC
>JBOHOS010000043.1:0-3066 GCA_050731295.1 Nitrospiraceae bacterium
CTTTATCTCTTCTCTCCTTAGATCGCCGCACTTTTCTCCAATCCTACGTTCCAGGATCCCGACGAGGCGATACTCGAACGCATTTGACGGCGGGCCCCGTCGCCGGTGGGATCAGCCTGGAATACTACTTTTCGCGCGTGGACAATGTCCGATACGGCTACGGCACGAAAGTGCCTCACAACGTGACGGGCATGATCGGCGTGATGGACGGCGCGCAAAGCGATTTGCGGACCGGTCTGCCTTACCAAATGGTCTGGGTGCATGAGCCCATGCAGTTGATCTTCGTCGTTGAGGCGCTCCCCGGCGCTGGTCAATGCTATCGTCCAGCGCCACCGACCCCATGGAAAAGCTGTTCGATCACTAGTGGGCACCTGGTGATTTTGGATTACCGCTCAGGGCGTTCCACCGTTACCAGCCAGGAGGATCGCTCGAACACGTCGAGGTCGGGGCGTCCGTATCCGGAAGGGACGGGTAAGGGCTCGCGAAGGGCCACGAAAGCGGAAAAGGAATCGGAGACACAGGTCCATGTCTCAGCAACTATCTGACCCGGGCAAGGCTTGTGATAAGGCATGGGCAGGATCGAATGAGAGGGGCTATTTGTAAAGTTGTTTGCTTTTGATGCCTACGCCGATGATGCGGAGTTTGTCTTCCGATACATCAATCTCATAAAGAACACGATAATCTCGATCAATCCAGACACGAAACACTCCGGACCGTCCCTCAACCTTATCGTAGCTCTCGGTCGCGGATTTTCTGCGAGATTAGGACGTCTTAAAAGCTTTGACCAGCATGTAATCCGGAAGGTCCATCAACTCTTTCCGAGCCGACGGCTTAATACTGAGCTTCATGTCTTGGAGAGCTTTTGAAGCCGGCGTATGATTTCAGCGCAATCATTCAACAAGACGTCTTTCTCATGCTTTCTGGCATCGTATAAAAGAGCATCGGTGTCTACTTGTTTTTCGAAGGCTTCCAAGCCCATCTCGAGAAACGTCTCAGCAAGTTCGCTTCTGGATCGCCTAGTAGCTCGTGAAAGCTCATCAACCTTTTTTACAAGACCAGGAGAAAGAGCAAAGGAAGTTGCTCGTTTTTTCATCTTTGGTCTTAAGATCGTGGCCATGGCCACCTCCAACTATATGGGACGTTCTTAATCCTATTAATTCTTAATAATAGGTCAAGGCATTGTTGTCGGTTAGACCACACTACGAACACACGCTTTCGGCTGTGCTCACGTCACCAGTACCTCAGCAGCGAGGTTTCCGGCTGTGGCTTTGGCATGAGCGTCGGGAAGACGACAGTTTGATATTCATACACACAACGAAGATCGGCGGGATGTCCCCCCTGCGCAGTACATCGGCCCCGGACCCAACTCGCGGCGGAGGAGTCCCGGAAGGGTCACTTGGCGATGAAGTGCTCCCTTCGGCTGACCGCCGTGTCGGTAACGAACATGGCCCCTGAGTGCTTGTTGAAGAGTGGCCCCAGGCCGGCCAGAATCGGCTCGACCTTTTCCTCCGGCACGACCGTGAAGACCATCACCTGGCTGCTGGTATCGTTGAACAGCAGATGGCCTTCATGGAAGCCGTGATGGCCCTTGCCGGATACATTGTTGATGATCGTGTACCCGGTGGCCCTGACCCGATCCAGCAGGTCAGTGACAAACTTCAGGTGCTCGCCCTGAACGATGATTTTGATTTCCTTCATCGGATGCAACGTCAAGCCGATCATCGTCTGATCCTCCTCGTCTCCATCCAGCGATGCCGTCGTAGTGATAGAACAGGCCGTCCCGGGGGTCGAGCGCCACAAGCCCGACCCATCCTTGATGAAACAACTGCTGAAGCAACGAATGCCGATCGATAATCGCGCGGACGCGGTCGCGCGGAGCCTCGATTACGGTCAGCAACCGCATGGGGTCATGATACGGCGTGCGCCCATTGAAGACCGTCTGGGCGGGCAACCCGATGCGCAGGTCGCTCCACGCGCCGGTCATCACGCCGATCCGGCCGACCACATTGTGATAGACCTTACTGCCGCTTCCATAGACCTCGTTATCCACAGTCGAGAAATAGTGCTCCATGTTGATCCACTGCGCGACCACGAGCGGCGCCGTCATGATCGTTTCCAGTAATTTTCCGGAGGCATCCTGGCGGTAGTCGTATGAATGTAGAAACGCGCGGCCGCGCAAATTCACTGTTTGCGTCAAGGCGCGTCCCCCGATGATCATGAGACTGTTCCCCGAGAGCCCCCATTCCGGCCGGGTCTCGGCCCAGTCTTCGCTTCGCCGCCATGCGAGTTGCCGGGCGGCCTTCTCGATCGGCCCGGTCGGCATGCCGAGCGCAAGGCCGCGCTCGAGCGCGGCCTGGATGCTCGCCTCCTCCAAATCCGTCATGAGGCGCGCGAGGTCTTTCCGATGTGTCGCCGGAACGTCTTCCAGATCGATGATGCGGACGCGGTCAGTGGTGGTGTCGTGCTGCGCCGCCAAGAAATGCGCATCGCTTGGGATCTTGATGCCGCGCGCCTGCAACAGTTCCCGGACGGCTAGCTTGTTGGTCATCGCGGCGATGATCCGGGCGTTGGGCAGGCCCTGATTGCCTCCGCAGGCGCCGCAGTCAAGCGCCGACTCGTACGGGTTGTTCTGGGACGTGCTGCCGTGCGCGCAGAAGAGCACCACGCGGGCGAAATTGGAGGTCAACCCCATGAGCCGCAGCCCGGCCTCCACAAAATAGGCTTGCTCGGTGACGGAGAACCCTGTTTGCGTGAGACGTTCGAGCCGATCCGAAATCCCGCGCGGGCTGATTTGATGCCGCTCGCGCAGTTCTTGATAGAACGATTCTTCGGCCTCCGGAGTGCAATCCAACGCGTTCGCCGCCTGGCCGTTGATCCCATCTTGACCGATCGCCCTCTTGCGAATCTGTTCCAATAACGCCGGAGAGAGGGCCGCGCCGGCAAGGCCAAACCGTTCTCGAACGAGTTCGCGAATGAGCGCGTGCTGCTCGGCCGCGATCATGTCTTCGGCCTCTTCTCGCGTGATCTTGTCGACCGTCAAGGTCGTCGCCACGGACGGCGTCAAGA
>JBOHOS010000044.1:0-1110 GCA_050731295.1 Nitrospiraceae bacterium
GCACAAGACCGACGAGAGCAAGGAGGAGAAGGAAGAAGATCAGCGACAGCGGAGCGTTGCAAGCCAAAACGCCCGCTCCCAATCCAAGCATCAAAAGCGTCAGCAACCAGGCCGCACAGAGGCTCCGGTGTGCCGGCTGTCCCAGCAAAGTTATGAACGTGGTGAATGGAAGGAGCGCGAGCAAGGGAAATCCCGCCGCCTCGGCGGGCAAGGCTCCGGAAGACCAGAGAATTGTGCCGAGACTGACCATCGATGCGAGCAGGAGCCAGGCCTTGAGCGCACGCGGGTTGCTCCACATGAGCAGACCCAGTGTCGCGCCCAGGACCGGCGTCGCGACGATCAGCAGTGATGCCGTCATTGTCGTCACAGCGTCCTTCCCGGCGAGTTCCTGTCGAAGCGGGAGGCTAGGCGCATCACCCCCCGTCCCAACCTGGCATAGGCCGCATCGAGATAGAGACGGTTCATGAACAGGAGGTAGAGACGAGCATGGCCGCTTATCACCCATGGGGGTATCCGCATGGTCTCACCTCGGGTCCGTGCATAGAGATACACCCAGCCGAAAATGATGAGGAGAGTCGTCATCACCACGAGCCCATCAAACAGTGGACCGGGAAGCGCAGCAGCTTGGAAATAGGATGCGACGGCGTCTCGATCAGGGTAGAGAAACGCGGTGAAGCGCTCGGCGGCAAAGAGATAGGTAAACACGACGAAGAGTAACGTCAGGAGCATGGCTCCCGACACTTTCCACGAGGCAACTGCGCGCAGACGGGTGAGGGTCAGAATCGCTTGGGAAGAGGTCACCCAGATAAAAAAGAGGAAGATCACTGTGCCTTGAGAATGAAGGATCGGGATCTGCAATGCCCCGTGGGCAACAAGCAATATCAGAAGAGGCATCAGCAACGATGTGAACAGGCCGGTTGACCAGGCGAGCCGTGACAACTCTGCCTCATCCGGCGTGTGGCTCGTATGAGGAAACACCGGCTCCTGACGGGCTTTATGGATGACGTTGCCGCAGTTCAGGAACACGGTGGCCTTGAAGATCCCGTGCGCGATCAGATGAAAGACCGCTAACGCGAAGGCCCCTAATCCGCACTCCATGATCATATAGCC
>JBOHOS010000045.1:0-1051 GCA_050731295.1 Nitrospiraceae bacterium
GGCGTGCATGGAAGCTGACTCACATGCGTAGAGCCTGCTCGCCCAGTCTCGGTATACGTTTACGCCCGCCCCCCTCATGACCGAACAGCGAGACCACGACCCCACTGGCCAGTCCGTTCATATCGTCCACCCCGCAAGTTCTCCACATCACCGTAGTACGAATTACCTCGAGCGTTCCACGGATGAGATTTCTTCCGCATGAGCGGCTCCTGGAACTATGACGCCGCCTTTTCCCGTCATCTGGGCTTGCTCACGCCGGCCCAACAGGAACGCGTGCGCGGCGGGTGCGTCGCCATTGCGGGAATGGGCGGGGTCGGCGGCGTCCATCTCGTCACGCTGGCGCGGCTCGGCGTCGGCGCCTTTCACTTGGCTGACTTCGACCAATTCGACGTCCCGAACTTCAATCGCCAGTATGGCGCCACGCTCGCGACCATCGGAAAGGAGAAGGTCGAGGTCATGGCGGATGTGGTGCGGCAGATCAACCCGGACGTGAGACTCACTCTCTTCCGAGACGGTCTCACGCCGGAGAATTGCGACCGGTTTGCAACCGGCGCGGATGTCGTTCTGGACGGCATCGATTTCTTCGCCATCGAGGCGCGCCGCCTGCTTTTTCGAACGGCTCGCCAACACGGTCTGTATGCCCTCACGTCCGGCCCTCTCGGGTTTGGGGCCACCTTGCACATCTTTTCCCCGAGGGGTATGAGTTTCGATCGCTATTTCGATCTTCACGATCGAATGAGCAAGATTGATCAGCTGATTGCCTTCATGGCGGGATTGGCGCCGCGAGGCCTTCACTTGCGTTATCTGGACCTCAGTCGTGTGGACGTTGCTGAGAAAACCGGCCCGTCATCGGGCATTGCGTGCCAGCTTTGCAGCGCCCTGATCAGCGTGGAAGCGCTGAGCATCATGCTGGATAAGAGGCCGCGTCGCGTGGCGCCCTGGTACTGCCAATTCGATCCCTATCTCCATCAATATGTCCAAGGCTATCTGTGGCGAGGGAATCGACATCCTCGCCAGCGATTGAAGCGGTGGTGGCTGAAACGGAAGCTGA
>JBOHOS010000046.1:0-3622 GCA_050731295.1 Nitrospiraceae bacterium
GGGGCGGGAGCCAGCGTGGCGGTCAAGGTGCCGGTCGTCCCCGCATCGAGTATCAACGGATTGGGAGTGAGGGCGGTGGGGACAACATTCGTGCCGAGAATACTGAGCGTGATGAAACTGCCCGGCGCGCTGGTGAGTCGGATCTCGACGGTGTTGCTCGCGACGAGCGTAACCGGGCGATCAATGACGGGCACCGTCTGGCCGAAGTCACTTGGGCCGACGATCTCGATGCCGTTGAGAGTGACGCGGCCCGAGGAGACCCGGTTGGTGCCATCAGGATTGCCGTTGACGATATGCAGTTGAAAGGGCGCGCCGACCGGGTGGGTGACCGTGAAGGTGTCGGTGTACTGATTGGGCGGCCCGGCGGTGCGCAGGTACTGCGTCGGGCCGAAGATGACCTGACTCTGCGCGAAGAGGGATGACTCGAGTAGGATGCCGGTCAGTATCAGGGTCAGGCCCAGCAGGATGCCCATTCGCGTGGCTGATCGCAGCAACATCACGCGCGGCACTCTACTTGGAAATTTCGAGAATGCTAGCCCCAAATGGCCCTAACAGTTTCTTGCAAAAGGCCGTGGTCGGACCCAGCAGGGCGTGTCTCGGCGCTCTCAGGGTTGGGTGGGTGAGCTAGCAGCTTGAGGTCGGACTGGTGAGATAAGTACGCTTCGCCCTTCCAACAGTATCAGAGGAATTTTTTCACAGCCTCCAGCAGGCCAACCTCTTCCGTCTTATCACACTTTGAGCGCCACGTGAGACACAAGTCGCGATTCGTCATCTTTGCCCACAACTCCACCTACTACAAGCTGCACCAAGTGGCGGACGTGGTCGCCAAGCACGACGACGACGTCATGGGACTACCCGCTATCCTGAGCCTGACGGCGGGCGCGGAAACGACCCTCTTTATTTAAGTACGATTTGGTGATCTGATGATTGAGTGATTGGGGAGTCGTCCGATCCGGAAATCACCAGATTAAAAAATCATCAAATCGTACTTTCTTCATCGCGACCTCACCACCCCGACCCGATCACAGTATGTGCTGACTTTGCAGCGGCTGCAGTGGGGAGAGACCGGCTGGCAGATGTTCTGTCCGAACGGCACGAGGAGATCGTTGTACGTAATCCAGTAACGTTTGGGCAGTTTCCGATAGAGGGCTTGCTCGGTGTGCTCCGGGGTGTTGGTCTTCACGTAGCCCCAGCGGTTGCTGATCCGGTGAACGTGGATATCCACGCAGATGCCCGGCTTCCCATATCCCACCGTCACGACGAGGTTTGCCGTCTTTCGCCCGACCCCTGGAAGCGTCAGCAGCTCATCGATTGAATCGGGCACGCGACCGTCATACGCGTCAAGGAGGCGGCGGCAGATCTTCAGAATCTGTTGTGATTTGATCCGGTAGAATCCCACCGGATAGATGGCTTTTTGGACCTTCGGCAGCGACAGGCGCACCATGGAAGCAGGATGAGAGGCCAATGCGAAGAGCCGCTGGCTGGCCTCCGCCGTTGTGCGGTCTTTGGTTCTCAGGCTGAGGACGCACGCGATCAAGATGCGAAACGGATCGCGGAATTCCTTCGCCACGATCCCCACGACCGGCTCTTGCCACTGACGCACTTCACGCCGCAGGATGCGAAGCGCAGCATGAATCTCTTCCGGTTGCATCGAGAATTCCGAGTCTGGTGACAGATCAGAGAGCAGGGAGGAAAATCGTGGGGATCAATCTGCCCGGCGCTTGGCAAGCCACTTCTGACGGCGCCGCTGCGCTTCTCGCTGTTTCGCCTTTTTGCGGACGCTCGGTTTTTCGTAAAACCGCCGTCGCTTCAGTTCCCGGAATAATCCTTCGCCGGCCAGTTTTTTCTTCGCGACCTTCAACGCCTTTTCGACGTTGTTATTGAAAACTTTGATCTCCATCGTCCTCTACTTTCCTTGATCGACGTGCAGAGCGCCCGATCACTATGATTATGAATGGACGCCTTAAAAGAAGAGCGAGTCTAGCACACGGGTCTCAGTTGCACAAGGCTCTCCTCGATCGCCCTGAGTCGCTCTGCATATTGTCTTATAAGCATTGGATTTTTTAATGATTTTATGTTCGTCCTCACGTTTTCCAGACCACCTTCAACGCCTGCCAGCGCCATCAGCAGGCCGACCTTGAGGTCGGAGGCCACAGAAGGTTTCGCGATAGGGATCAGCGTGCGCAAAAGAGACGCCGCCTCGGTCGCCAGCGCAGCGGTTTCCAATGGCACTTCCGTAGCGGTCGCAAGATTCGCCGCAATGGTGTCCGGCCTGGAAGGATCGTCCTTCGGCAACCGAAAGGCCTTCACGACACCCGCATAGGCGTCGGCATCAGACTGAACCAAACGCTGGAGGGTGGATCTCAAAGCAAGGAGTCGCTGCTCCACGCTGCTCAGCTCTGCGGCCACGGGTTCAGTCGGCTTGCCGGAAGCGGCAGGAGGTCCGATACGGCACGCCATGACCCCTAAGGCGGCCGCCACTGCCCCCGCTAATGCCGCCACGCTTCCGCCTCCGGGCGTCGGCGTTCCGGCCGACACGGCGTCCAAAAACGAGGAGACGGAGGCATCGAGGGGTGTTGGATCGCTCGCCGGCGTGTTCGTATCTCTTTTCGCCGGCTCTTTCGATTCGCGAGCCAGTACCTGCTCCAGCCGAATTTCCAGAATCTGCGTCGGATCGAAGCGCTCCAGCTTGAGAAAAAATTCCGACACTTGGGTCAGCGCTCGTTGCGGGACCAGCCCGACCACTTCGCTGCCGGCGATCTTCACGCCGCGCGACGCGGCCTCTCGCATGACCGCTTCGAATGCGACATGGATCGGCGTTTCTTCGAAATTCGTCAGGTTCATCGACACCTGCACAAGCCCGCGGCTGGTCAGCTCCACTCCGATCGCTTTCAGATAGGGCAGGCCCCCGCTGGAGAAACGAATGGTCTTCGCAATCGCCTTGGCCACGGCAAGATCGTCCGTTTGCAGATTGACGTTGTAGGCGATCAGCGGCGGCCTAGCTCCGACAATGGTCGCTCCCGCTGTCCGATGAAGATGCGGAGGCCCAAAGTCCGGCGCCCAGGTCAAATCCGCGCCCATACGGCCAGCCAACCCTTCCAAGCCCCCTTTCCGTATCACTTCCAAATTCGCGCGGTCGGGATTCGCGGCTGCGCGCTCATAGAGAAAGACCGGGATATCGAGATCACGTCCGATTCGTTCTCCCACCCGCCGAGCCAGCGCCACGCAGTCGTCCATGGTCGTGCCGCGGATGGGGATAAACGGCACCACGTCGGTCGCGCCGACGCGCGGATGGCCGCCCAGGTGCAATCGAAGGTCGATCAGGCCGGTCGCGACACGTGTCGCCTGGAAAGCCGCCTCGGCCACCGCCTCAGGCGCGCCGACAAACGTCAGCACCGACCGGTGATGGTCGTGATCCATCTCTTCATCGATCAGAAAGACATCCGGCACCGCACGGATGGCCTCGACCAGGGCGCGGACGGTCTGCGCGTTGCGCCCTTCACTGAAGTTCGGCACGCACTCAACGAGCGATTCCATGGATTACCGTTTCAATGAGTTTCGAAGCAAGGGGACCTCAGCCATCAACTAGAGACTCTATCGAGATGACACCACTGCCGATCAG
>JBOHOS010000047.1:0-7897 GCA_050731295.1 Nitrospiraceae bacterium
CCTCTTACCGTTGCGGTGCTTTCGAATATTGAGAATACAGAGGCCGTCGAGATGATGGCGTTGGCTATTATTCATACGCTCGCTGAAGGGTAGTCTGCGATGCCGGCACGCACGTTGATGATCCAAGGGACGGCCTCGCACGTGGGAAAATCCACGCTCGTCGCGGCCCTCTGCCGTCTTTTTGTCAGGCGAGGTCTCCGCGTGGCGCCGTTCAAGGCGCAGAACATGTCCAACAATTCCTTCGTTACCCCTGAGGGCGCGGAGATCGGGCGCGCGCAAGCGGTGCAGGCGGCGGCCTGCCGGCTGCCGCCGCGGTCGGATTTCAATCCGGTGCTCATCAAGCCGTCCGGCGAGCTGACGGCTCAGCTTGTCGTGAACGGCCGAGTCTCCGGGTCGTTGTCCGCAAGGGATTTCGGTCGCGTGCGGCGGGAACATTTCGGCGTCGTGTGTGAAGCCTTCAACCGAGTGAGTTCCGAATTTGATCTCGTGATCCTCGAAGGCGCCGGCAGTCCGGCCGAGATCAATCTGCGGGAACACGATATCGTCAATATGCGCATGGCTCAGGTCGCGAAAGCGCCGGTCCTCTTGGTCGCGGACATCGAGCGAGGAGGAGTCTTTGCGGCTTTAGTCGGCACGATGACCTTGCTTCGGCCGGACGAGCAACGCCATGTGAAAGGATTTCTCATCAATAAATTTCGCGGAGATCGAGACCTGTTGACGCCCGGAGTCGGCATGCTGGAAGAGCGGACGGGTGTTGGGTGCCTTGGCGTGCTGCCGCACTGGAGCGCCCTGCGTGTGCCGCAGGAAGATTCGGTGGGATGGGACGGCTGGTCGGACCCTCTACCACAGGAGGTTGATACGCTGACCATCGGGATCGTGGACGTTCCGTGCATCTCCAACTTCACCGATTTTGAGGTGCTGCGCCAGGAGCCCGACGTTCGGCTCGTGAAGGTCCGCGAGGGGGCATCGCTGGCCCTGGATGCGCTGATCTTTCCGGGCACGAAGAACACCGAGGAGGCGTTGCGGTTCGTGCACGACCGGGGAATCGAGGGGATCGCGCGCCGAGTCGTCGCCGAAGGCGGGACCATTATCGGGATCTGCGGGGGGTACCAGATTCTGGGAAGAAAGATTTGTGATCCGCACGGAGTGGAATCGGACGTGCGGGAAGTCGCCGGCATTGGGTTGCTCGATGTGGCAACAAGCTTTGCGCGGAAAAAAGTCACTGTCCAAGTCATCGGGACGCATCGAGAGACCGGGTGCCCCGTGGAGGGGTATGAAGTGCATATGGGGCGGACGAGGATCGGCAGGAATGTCGCTCCGCTGCTGGACCTTGAAAAGCCTGATCAGTCGGCGCGATGGCCCGAAGGCGCCGTCTCGGAAGATGGCCGTGTGCTGGGCACATATGTCCATGGGCTCTTCGATGCTCCGCTGTTTCGGCGGACGTTCCTCAATCGACTGCGCGCCGTCAAAGGCTGGCCCGCGCTGTACCCGCAAGCCGGCGCATCCTTAGATCAGGAGCTGGATTGCCTGGCGGATTTCGTGGAGCAGCACGTTGATCTACCCGCGATCGAGGGAATCGTCGAGCGAGGCGTGTAACGCAAGGGATCGATGAAACGCCGTCCAAGCAGATCCCGGCGAGGAAGATTGATCCTCGTCATCGGCGGAGCGTCTTCAGGAAAGAGCGCGGCGGCCTTGACGCTTGCAGGGACGGCGGGCAGGCGAGTGTTTGTCGCGACCGGGCAACCGCTGGATCAGGAAATGACGGAACGGATTCAGCGTCACCGAGCCTCGCGGGATGCCGGATGGGAGACGGCTGAAGTGCCCGTCGAACTGGCGAAATGGTTTCTGGCAAACGGTCCGTCGTATCGTACGATCGTGCTGGATTGCTTGACGCTCTGGTTGACAAATCTTCAAGAACGCGGAGTGCCGAACTCGGACGTGTCCCGGCTCGTATCCGTGTTGGTGCAGGCGATCAGAGGAACAGCGGCTCGCGTGGTCGTCGTCACGAATGAACTCGGACTTGGATTAGTGCCGGAAGGCGCCGGCAACCGTCGCTTCCGTGACCTGGCCGGACAGGTCAACCAACAAATCGCCCAAGAAGCCGACGACGTCTATATGGTGCTGAGCGGACTGCCGGTTCGAATCAAGCCCCCGGCGAGGAGCGGATGTTAGGGAACGCCAAGATGACCCTTCAGCAGGCCATCGACAGCATTCGACCTGCGGACGGGGAGAAGATGACGCGTGCCCAGGCGCGTCTGGACCGCCTCACGAAGCCGATGGGAAGCTTAGGGCGGTTAGAGGAACTGGCGGCTCGTTACGTGGCGATGACCGGCAAGGAACATCCGAAGTCGCCGAGGGCTGTCGTCTTCACCTTCGCGGCCGATCACGGAGTGGCTGTGGAAGGGGTGAGCGCCTACCCCAGCGCGGTGACGGCTCAAATGGTTCTGAACTTCCTCCGCGGCGGCGCGGCCGTCAACGTGTTGGCTCGCCATGCCGGCGCCGAAGTGCGGGTCGTGGACATCGGCGTGGCCCATGACTTCGGCTCTTTGCCGGCGCTCATGGCTCGCAAAGTCGCTCTCGGTACGAAGAACTTCCTGTCCGAACCGGCGATGAGCCGCATGCAGGCCGAACAGGCGTTGCAGGTGGGCGTCGATCTCGCCGTCGAGGCGGCTCATGAAGGCGTCGGCCTCATCGGCACGGGGGATATGGGAATCGGTAATACGACTCCCAGCGCGGCGATCACGGCCGTGATCACCGGACTTCCTGTTGAGCAGGTGACCGGCAGAGGAACGGGCATTGACGAGGCGGGGTACCGTCGAAAGGTCTCGGTCATCGAGCGCGCGTTGGCGCTGCACCGTCCTGATCCGAACGATCCGATTGATGTCCTGTGCAAAGTCGGCGGGTATGAACTCGCCGGGCTGGCGGGACTGATACTTGGAGCCGGCGCGTGTCGCGTTCCGGTCGTCTTGGACGGATTCATCGCCGGGGCGGCGGCGCTGCTGGCCACAGGACTTCAACCGCTGTGCGGCCATTATCTCATCGCGTCGCATCTGTCAGTTGAATGCGGGCATCGGATTGCGCTTCAACGTCTTGGACTCAAGCCCCTCTTAGATTTGGACCTTCGGCTGGGGGAGGGCACGGGGGCATGCCTCGGGATCGGGTTGATTCACGCCGGCATCAACCTCATGACTCAAATGGCCACCTTTGATGAAGCCGGCGTGTCCGGCCGGTCCGAGTAAGGATCGGATGCTTCGTTCATTTGTGATTGCGTGGCATTTTTTGACCATCGTTCCGCTGATAGACTCGCATCACAATCCCGCTCCCGGTGAATTGGCCCAGTCGATGCGTTGGTTCCCGCTGGTCGGCGTTATCCTCGGTGGGCTTCTCGCGGTCACCGATTTCATGTTCTCACGCGTGTTCCCTGATGGAGTGACCAACCTTCTTCTCATCGCCTTATTGGTGGTGGTGACGGGGGGGCTCCACCTCGACGGTCTGGCTGATTCTCTTGATGGGCTCGCCGGCGGACGCACTCCGGCTGAACGGCTGGCCATCATGCGCGATCCCTGCATCGGCGCCATCGGCGCAACGGGGCTGTTTCTCGTTCTGGGTTTGCGCTACACGGGACTGTTGGCATTGCCGCCGTCAGAGCGTGTGGCTTGGTTGGTCTGCATGCCGGTGGTCGGCCGCTGGGCAATGGTGGTCGGCGCAATGTCGGCACCCTATGCCCGAACGGAGGGAGGACTCGCGCAGCCGTTTCTCCAGCAGCTCTCGGCGCGAGCGGTCATCGTGTCCACGCTCTTGGCGGGGGGTGTCTTGCTCTGGGGGATCGGCCCATGGAAGGCCCTCAGTGTCTGCGCGCTTTTCGCGCTGGTCGCTCGTGCCGTGACCGTTCTTGCGCGCCGGCTCCTGGGGGGCATCACTGGGGATACGCTCGGGGCCACCAATGAAATCGCAGAAGTCTGTTTTCTCATCATCGCGCCGTTTCTGGCCGGAACGGAGCCGGCTCTTCTGTCACCGTGACGGCTGCAGACTTGATCGTGGCGTGCGTGCTGGATCTTGCGATCGGTGATCCTCATTGGCTCCCGCATCCGGTTCGGCTGATGGGCAAAACCATCGTGTGGTACGAAGCTAGAATCAGAGTGGCGGCGTGTACCCCGAGCGCGTTGCGAGTGGCTGGAATCATCCTTGCCATCGGCTTGCCGGCGATGTCCTATACGATCGCCTGGTTGGCGATTGAACTGGTCGGAAGCGTGCATCCGGAAGCCGGCCGGGGAGTCGGAATCTGGCTCGCCTTTACCACGCTGGCGGCGCGGGATCTCTTTGATCACGCTCGTGCAGTCGCGCGCGCGCTCCAACGCGGGTCTCTCGCTCTGGCCCGGCAGGCGGTGTCCCGCATCGTCGGGCGCGATACCGACCGGCTGTCTGAACCGGAAGTGGTACGGGCCACGGTGGAAACGATTGCAGAGAGCACGTCGGACGGCGTCATCGCGCCGCTTGTGTATTTGGCGCTCGGTGGTCCGCCATTGGCGCTGGCGTACAAGGCGATCAACACGCTCGACTCCATGATCGGCCATCGCGACACCAAATACCGTGATCTCGGATGGGCCTCCGCTCGATTCGATGATGTCGCGAATTGGATTCCCGCTCGTATCACGGGGCTGCTCCTGGTCCTCGCGGCCGGCATATGGACGCGGACCATGCGGCAGGCGTGGCGCATGGTCCGCCGTGATGGGGGCAAACACCCAAGTCCCAACAGCGGACGACCGGAAGCAGCGATGGCCGGAGCATTGGGTGTGCAGCTCGGTGGAACGAATGTCTATGACGGCAAGCCGTCCGACCGCCCGCGGCTTGGTGATGCATTGACGCCGCTCAGGCCGGCGCGCATCACCACTGCGCTTGGGCTTATGGGTGTGGCCTCGCTCCTGGCCGTGGGGTTGGCGGTCGTGGTGCTGTCGCGATGAACGGGGTTGTCACACACGGCGGCAATCTCTACGCGGCGGCCCGTGCGTCCGGCCGCCGCCTACAGAGCCTGATCGATTTCAGCGCGAGCATCAACCCCCTCGGCCCCTCTCCTCACGCCATCCGGGCCATCGTGTCGGCCCTCCCGCTCACCGCCCATTATCCGGATCCGGATTGCGTGGCGCTTCGGCAGGCGCTTGCCGCCCATTATCGTCTGATCCCCGACCAATTGCTGATAGGGAACGGATCGACTGAATTGATCCATCTCTTGCCTCGGGCGCTGGCGATCAGGCAAGCGCTCATCATCGGGCCGACCTTCTCCGAGTACGCGCGGGCCGTAATGCTCGCAGGCGGGCGAGTTCTGCCGGCGCAGGCGCAGCGATCCGACGAGTACCGGCCTCCCATTGAACGCGCGATTGAAATACTGCGGAAGAACCGAACCTCGATTGACGCGGTGTTCCTTTGCAATCCCAACAGCCCAACGGGACAGGCGGTGGATGTCGAGCGCGTGGTGGAATTGGTTCAGGCCATCTCTCGACGAGGGGGCCGGGGCATTATTGATGAAACGTTCATTGAATATTGTGCAGAACGATCGATACTGCCGCACCTGAACCGCGTGTCGCGATTATTGGTGCTGCGCAGCTTCACGAAATTTTACGCGTTGCCCGGGCTTCGCATCGGATGCCTCGCCGGGCCTGTGGAGGACGTTCGGCGAATGAAGCCATGGCAGCCGCCGTGGTCGGTCAATACCTTGTCACAAGCGGCCGTGACGGCGGCTGTCCGCGATGTCGGCTATGCGCGGAAAAGCCGGGCTTTCATGGATGCTGAGCGCGCACGTTTGGCTAAACGTCTGGAGGCTCTTCCCGAGGTCGTGGTATTTCCCTCCGAGGCGAACTTCTTACTGCTTGAGTTATCGCGACGTCACTCAGCTCGCCAGATCGTCGGCGCGCTTGGGCGGCAAGGACTCTTGGTTCGGGACTGCTCTTCTATTGACGGGCTTGACTCTCGCATGATCAGGATCGCCGTGAGGACTGAAGCTGAAAATCGGCGCCTCCTCATCGCTTTTCGGCGGTTGCTTTCCTAAAGAGGAGAAGTCCATGGCGAAGCGCAGCGCCTGTTCTCTGACGACCCGGTTCATTGTCACACGCGGTACCTTGCTCATTGATTTGATCCGGCCACGATCAGTCCTCTCATCAGCGCCACGCGGCGGCGGCTTAATTCGCGCCCGATACATAATCAATCATCAAGTTCCCGCTCATCCGATTGCGGCTCGGGATCCGCTGCCTCCGCGCACGTGGAAGGATCCATCTCGTTATTTGGGGCGCGTGGCCGCCAGTCTCGGAGCCGAGTCGCGGTGTGTGGCTCTGATGACCGCGGTCCCAATGAAACAGGTCGTTCTCATACGTGAAGAATGGGCGGGCATCTGGATCGAGGGATTCATCACCGTGGGTGTGACGAATGCCGTTAAGGCCGGTGAACCCGGCGCGCTCTTCCATGCGTCCGGCGAGAGAAACCCTCAGCCGCCACCAGGCACGATAAATATTATTCTGGTGACGAATGCCCGTTTGACGTCAGCCGCTTTGGTGGGGGTCGTGCAAGTGGCGACGGAAAGCAAGACTGCGGCGCTCGTCTCTCGGCGCATCCGTAGTCAGACGGGACGTTCATATGCGACGGGCACCGGTACGGATGCTCTTGTGATTGCCGGCGGAGACGGGCCGGCCATTCGTTACAGCGGGACCCATACCAAGTTCGGTGCAATGGTGGGACAGCTCGTCGAACGCGGCGTCCTTGAAGGTCTTCTTCGCTCGGAGCAGTGGCCGCGCCGGCGGGCAGCACGCGTAAGATTCGTTCGCTAATTACCCTTTCAATTGCCGCTTCGATTTCTGTTCCAATCTGACCAAATTTCGGCTTTTTGGCCGGAAATTAGTCCATTCTTGACGATTTCTCGATACGCGCTACATTCACGTTCGTCGTTTAATCTCCTGAAAAACAAGTGGATTGGTCGATACGCTTGAGAGTGCACATTTCTGTCTTCGCCAGCACCAAATTTGCATCACCAGCCGTGATTGATCTGTAGTTACTATACTTAGATGACTAGTCGGTGTGTTTCACGCGAGCCGAAACAGCGTTGAGATGGGGGAGAAGGAGGCAACCATGAGGATGAAAGTCGCAGCGTGGATATGCGGCGTGAGTGTCGCTGGTGTGCTGCTGTCCGGCGGGCTCGCGCGTGCGGGGAATGAGGCAGAAACCGCCGAGCTGCTGGTGAAACTCTTACAGGCGGGAAGGAGGGTCATCTCGACGCACCAGGAATTGATCAATGATCCCGCCAAAGGCAATAAAGGATTCACGCCCGATTACCTGGCGGAAAAAATGATCGAGAAATATCGTGAAACCACCAAGATCGATCTGAGCAGGCCGGCGAGCGTTCCGCAGGCGAAGGTCCTGCTCGCCCTGCTGGAATCCGCCAAAGAGGTGGTGGCTGAAGCGCAGCCGGTCATCAATAAACAAGGCATCGGGTTTAAGGGCCTCATTCCGGCTGCGTGGGGCAGAAAAACCGGAGAACGGTTCGCTCAGAAGACGGGAATCAAATTGAAATTGACGGCCATGGACTATCGGTACCCCGGCAATCGGCCCGACGAGTTCGAGGCAGAGGTGCTGAGGCTCTTCTCAGATCCGAATTATCCGAAGGGGAAAGAATACAGCCGTATGGTGATGGTGAACGGCCAGCCGGCATTCCGCATGATGGCTCCGGAATATGTCGGAGCCACGTGCCTGAAATGCCATGGAGGTCCGAAGGGTGAACGAGACATCACCGGCAATAAGAAGGAAGGCTTGAAAGAAGGCGGACTGGCCGGAGCCATCAGTCTCATCCTTCCAGTGCATTAACCGTGGAAATCGATGGGGCATTTGTCAATATCACGTGACCTAATCACAGGAG
>JBOHOS010000048.1:0-3580 GCA_050731295.1 Nitrospiraceae bacterium
TTAACTCGGGATGCGGAAGAGGGACGCACGAGCGAGAAGAAAGGCTCGTTGACTCGGTTGCTGAAGCAGTCGTTGAAGCGGAAAGCGGGTAAGAAGAGCCCGGACTAGACGTCAGGTATCAGCGAGCAGCCTCAATGTTTTGAAAGCCGGCGGCTCAAAGCCGAGTGCTGGTCGAGGAACCACGATCAGTGGAGAAAATCGATTCGGTTATCCGTTCGAAGAAGACGATGACAGCGCGAGAACGTTCGCTAACGGAGACGTATGGGGCAGGGGAGTGAGCATCCGGGCCACATCGGATCGGGACGTAAATCTGCTGGCGGAGACATTCCAGGGAGCGAGCGGCTCCATGTTCCACCCGAGCCCGACCGTGGACCCGCGATGAGCGTGTGTGGCGCCGTGACGCTCGCCCTCATGGTCTGGCTCAGTGTCGGCTGCGGAGGGCCGGTTCCCGTGTCTCGGGCCGGCCAGACAATAGAGACGGCGATCATCGTCGTGCCGGGTTACTACGGTACCAAGCTCGTTCGCGCGTCCGATGGCGACGGAGTATGGCTGCATGCCTGGGAGGCCTTGTTCGGAAAGCGATCGCTGAAACTGCCGCTTCCCGGCCTGGGCTTCGACGGCGCGATCGATCTCCGCCCGGACGGAATTCTTAAACAGGTCAGCGTCGTTCCCCTGCTCTATTCCGTCGGGGCATACGGTGACCTGCTCGACACTCTGGACACACGCGGTGTGGGAGTCGGGTATGTCGTGCCGCTTCCCTACGACTGGCGACTCGATCTGATGAAGGCTGTGCGCGAGCTCGACGCGCTCATCGAGCGTCTGCGTGCCGGAGAACAGACGCGGATTGCCATCGTCGCCCACAGCATGGGCGGGCTGATCACCGCGTACTATCTCCGGTATGGCGCCCAAGATCCGGGGTATGCCGTGGAAAATTGGGAAGGGGCCGCCAAAATCGACGTGGTCGTGATGGCCGGAGTGCCGTTCCAAGGATCGATGACTCAATTTCGCAATGCGCAATACGGCGTGCAGCTCGGATTGAATCGTGTCCTACTGGAGCCGCAGGCGGTCTCCTCCTTTCCCGCCACTGATGCCGATATGCTCATTACCCCAGCCGGGGAACCGTTGAAAGGCCTGATCCGAAAGGGAAGCCTTTGGAGGGAATATGGTTGGGGATTGCTGAACGATTCCGGTTCGCTTTCGGCGGAGATCGTCGCTCGGCGGGTTGACTATACCTCCACATGGTTGCGGCAAGCGGGCCGCTTTTCAGAATTGCTCCTGGCCCCTCGGGCAGCTCCTGTTCCAAAGCTGGCGCCGCTGTTGTATCTGTTCGGCAAGGGGCACCCGACCCTGGCGACAGGTGTCTGGCTGCGCCGGAATTCCTCGACATCGGATGCCCGCTTGCTCTTCAATGAGGAGCACTTCAAGAAGTATCTTCCGTCAGTCCACCACGACATCCTCTTTCAGGACGGCGACGGGAGCGTAACGGTCCAGTCTTCATCGTTGCCCGCGGCCTATGGCGCTGCATTTCAGGTCACGACGAAGGAATATGGTGTGAGTCATGAAAAATTGGCCAGCGCGCCTGAGGCGCTCAATGAAATCGTCGAGTTTCTTGCGAGACAAGACACCGATGCGGGAAGCGTACGATGAGCACGCTGTCCGATGCTCTCGTCTGAAGATTATGAAGCCAGGTACCGCTGCAGTTGTGGAAGAAAAGGTTGGAAGAGAGTTTGGACGTGGGGACACACCCCTCCACGGAATAATCGGGATCTAAGGCCGTCCTTGTCCTACGGAGAAGGACGGCCTTGACCGCGCCGTGACCCGCCACACTACCACGCTCCACTGACCTAGGTACTTTCTTTACTTGCCGCCCTCAAAACCCGGGGCTCGATCTGCTGGGGAGTCTCCCCGAGGACCTGACGGACCGCCTCCACCGGCCTTGCTTTCACCCATCCCGCCGCCGGCCGCCGGCTCCTCAGTGATGCCGAGCCCTTCCTTGTTGCCGGCGAACGGCTTACCCATATTGGCTCGCATATCCTTGATGACTTTCTTCACGTCCGGCGACATGTCCTTCGAGTCATTGAATTTGATCATGGGATCCAGTTGCTCCTTGGTCAGGTTCAACTTAACCTCCCCCTTGCTGGCCTTGAAGCTGCTCCATGGAATCGGAATCAATTCCTTCGTTTCATTGATCTCAAGGACACCATACTCGACTTTTTTCGTCTTTGTATCCATAAGGAGGTCGTCTAATTTCCCGACCTCCTTCCCATCCTTCGTCTTCACCGCCTCGCCCATGAATTCACTATGCTCGGCATCCTTGAGCTGGCCGCGCCGGACGGGAGTGAACGCATATTTGCTCGGCGTCGCATCTTGAGTTCCCGACATGTCCAGCGAGCCTGGGTTTGTCTTGCCTGACGGTTTAGATGACGGATTTTCGGCAAATGCCGACGCCGTCAGTACCAGACCCAATATGGCTGACAACACGATGGCTTTTCTCATAAAAGTCCCTCCTCCTCCTGCGGATGTGAATGGGCAACAGCCCTTATGTCATATAGGTTCAGTGTAAGCCTAAACGAAAGATAGGAAATTAGGACTGCCGAGTAATGCTTTGCCGGACGCCAAGAAATTTCTTGTGCGGATCGCAGCCGTTTCGGGTCGTCTTTGTCTGACGTAAGGAGCAGAAGCAACTGAGCGAAGGCTGTTCATCCTTACGACGGATTAGCTTGGCGGCGAGCCGACTCAAGAGATTGATCTGGAGATCAGACCGAAGGGAGAAGTTGAAACGAGTAACGTGGCGACATCAGGCGGCTCGGAGGGGCATTCATCTGTTCCGCGATTATGTTCGTTTAACGCGACGAACCTGAACGGCCTTCTGGAGAGAGACGATGAAGCTATCCCGATCGATGGGCTTCTCGATAAAGGCGTAGGCGCCGGAGTGCAGGGCTTGCAGGGCGAGGTCACGATCGCCATGCGCGGTGATAAGAATCGTCGGGGTCATGGGACGGATCGCCCGTGCCTTGGAGATCAAAGTCAAGCCGTCCATGTGCGGCATTCTGATATCAGTCACGATGGCGTCATAATCGGTCGATGAGATCAGGTCTAGAGCGTCCGGACTTTCGTGGCACGTATCCACGGTGGCGTCCATGCGGAGCCGCACCGTATCGGAGAGCGCCTCCAAGAGCGCAGGATCATCGTCGACAAGGAGAATTTGGCAAGTCATTATGGTTGGCGATGGTACGTAAGGAGTGTTCACCGTAGTATCGGAGCACGAGCCATCCCTGTCAAGGCCTCTTTTTTTGGCTCATGGGCCGATCAGCCTCAGCCTAATGAAGTCAGGAAAGCGGCTTTCAACCGTACCCCGGACAGTAGGGATTTAGTTTTCTTCATCTATCCATTACACCTACACCGGCCGGGTCACCGTCCTGTACCCGCTCGGGGAACCGGATCCTCAGCGGTCCCGCAGGAGAATTGAAGCCGCTTTGTCCTCCTATGGTTGGACTTGTTTTCTTACCCTTGTCTGCTTACTCGTATCCCGGCGCCTTGCCGGGTGGCAAGGCTCGGGTACCTTCGACCGACCCTGAAG
>JBOHOS010000049.1:0-1508 GCA_050731295.1 Nitrospiraceae bacterium
CTTCTGGAGCGAGCCATCCCTCGTGATGGGAAGCGGCGAACCACGGCACGAGGGCCCTCAATCGAGTGGGACGGCTGCACTCATGACACCGCCCTTGCCGAACAAGGAGAGCCGGTCGACGACCTCACCGGTCCCACAAGAATTTCGGTACCAGATGCCCCGCGCCGGAGAAGTATTTCTGATATGGGGCATCAATGGATGGCAGCCGACCCCTGAGAGCATCCGGCCCCCCGGAACCGTCATCAAGAAATCGGTTATGCATTCCCCGATGGCTCAGCAGGGAGACACCTTTGTCGCGATGGTACAGGTTCCCGCCGGCGGCGTCCTCGATTACGGCTTCTTGATCACCAAACTGCGCAGTGGCGTGGAGGCGAAGATCTGGGACGGCGCGGAAGAATACCGTCGCACCGTGGTCGAAGCGGGGATCATCGATGTGAAATCGGGTGTGACGCTGGATCCATTCGGCAACCCCGTCGAGAAGCGGGGCGCCTTCTTGTTTGCCGTCTTGGCGATCTGCTTCATCGGCATCCTCGTCGTCAGCGCCAGACTGGTCGTGCGCGCCATTTCAGAAGGAACCCACGGGAGGAGCCCTGTCCTCGCAACGACTGTGATTCCCTCGACCACCGAGGCCCGATTCGCCGTTGTCGTGACCGCACTGTTTCTCGGTCTAAGCGTCATCATCCTGCTGTCTCATGAGATGTGGCGCGACGAACTGCAAGCCTGGCGTATTGCCGCATCCGGCTCTTCTCTGGCCGACCTTTTTCGAATACTTCGCCACGAAGGACATCCCGCGCTGTGGTACCTCGCCCTGCGCGGGCTGAGCCGATTCTCAGACAACCCGTTGGTGATGCAGGTCTTTCATCTCTGTCTCGCGACCGCCGGGGTCTACCTCTTGTCTCGTTTCGCTCCCTTCACCAGGTTTCAAAAGGTGTGCTTGGCCTTTGGCTATTTTTCGCTCTACGAGTATGGAGCTATCAGCCGCAGTTACGTCATGGGGATCGTGGGGCTGTTTGCCTTTTGCGCTCTGCAAGGCAAAGTCCGAAGCAATGCAATGGGCGCCGCGCTCATTTCGGCTTTGCTTCTGGCGCTGGTGGCCAACACCAGTATTTATGGAGCCATGATCGCTCTGGCGTTTGGCATGGCGCTCGCCTTTGACCTGTTCACAGCTCGCAGGCAAGACCACGCATCAGCGACACTCCTAATCGTGTCGCTGTGTCTTCTGGTCATCGGGCTCGGCATCGCCACGTCAATCGCGCAGACAGTCCCCCCCCCGGACGGTTCGCCACACGTCGTGAAATGGAATGCTTCATTCAACGCCAACCGGCTCGAATGGACCTTGGCACAGATCTGGAAAAGTTATGTTCCGATTCCCATGAGAACCGTGTCCTTCTGGAACACCAACCTATTGGATGAAGTAGAGCCGGTCCGCATTGGATCGTGGCAGATCTCTTCACTGGAAGTTCAAGCAAGCCTTTCCCTCGGGTTGCTTGGCCTTGCCCTCTGGGTAC
>JBOHOS010000050.1:0-1575 GCA_050731295.1 Nitrospiraceae bacterium
TCCTCACTGCTGCCTCCCGTAGGAGTCTGGCCCGTGTCGCAGTGCCAGTGTGGCTGATCGTCCTCTCAGACCAGCTACCCGTCGTTGCCTTGGTAGGCCGTTACCCTACCAACAAGCTGATAGGACATGAGCCCATCCTTGAGCGCCATCCCCACGGGACAGCTTTCCTTCCCTCCCCGTAAGAAGAGAAGCGTACGCGGCATTAGCCCGCCTTTCGGCGGGTTATTCCCCACTCGAGGGTAGGTCACCCATGTATTCTTCACCCGTTCGCCACTTTACAAGCGTATTGCTACGCCTTCTCGTTCGACTTGCATGTGTTAAGCGCGCCGCCAGCGTTCGTTCTGAGCCAGGATCAAACTCTCATAAAGTTATACTTGAATTGGACCCGAGGGGCACCACTTCAATACACCTTACCTTGCTTTGCTCACTCTATTCAGTTGTCAAAGAGCAATCACCGGAGCCGCACAATCTACTACAGCGTTTTGATGGCTGTCAAGAGGCCGTCCGGAGTTCGTGCGAGACAATCGCGCGAGGGATTGTTTTTATAACCCTATTCAAAAATGTTGTCAAGGTCGCGCACCAGCATCACTGGAAATAAATTCATCGCAGGTTGATGATCGGTCTGCGTCTTTCTGTCGTCTTTTCTGTCGAATTAAAACCCGCTCGACTTGCGCCCATCAAACAGTCTGCACGATAATAGTGACATAGGAACGGACAAGAGATGAAATTAAAACGCCGAACATTTTTGCAACTCATGGGATTGGGCGCCTCGGCCGGCATGCTCGGCGGTTGCGATTCGGTCGGCAGCATGTTCGGGCGCATGTTCGCCATGCCGCCGCGGGACACGCAATACTTTACTCCCAACGATAAATTCTATGTCGTGAACTACGCCGATTCCGCCGTGAGCATCTCAAGGGAGATCAATATCGAGCAATGGCGCGTCGCCATCACCGGGGAAGTGAAAAACAAACTGAAGCTCGGCTGGCGGGATATCCTCAATCGCGACGCCTTCGATCAAGTCGTCACGCTCGAATGCATCGACACGCTGCCCGGTGGAGACAGCCTCGGCAACGCGACGTGGCGCGGCATCTCGCTCAAGCAGTTATTGCAGGACGCCGGCGTGGATGAAGAACTCGCGCGCGACGTGGTGTTTCGCGCGGCCGACGGGTATGACGACAGCATTCCCTTCACGCGGGCCATGCAAGACGATGTCATGCTCGCTTACTTGATGAACGGCGAAAAACTTCCCAAGGCGCACGGCTTTCCTCTGCGCCTGCTCGTCCCCGGCCTGTACGGCATCAAGAACGTGAAGTGGATCACCGAGATTGAAGTCTACAACGGAGACTATCAAGGATATTGGCAGCGCAAAGGCTGGACTGACGACGGCACGATCAAAATTTTCTCACGCATCGATAGCCCCGGCCATTACCAAGCGCTGCGTGGTCCCGAACAAACATTTCGGGGCATCGCCTTCGGCGGGCCGAACACGATCAGCAAGGTAGAGTTGAGTTTCGATAGCGCGAAAACATGGAACGAGGCCGAACTGGAACCAACCTTGTCGCCCTACTCCTGGGT
>JBOHOS010000051.1:0-4655 GCA_050731295.1 Nitrospiraceae bacterium
GTGCCAGACTTGCGTCTGACTGCAGGCCGCTTCGAGAACCCATAAGCCGAGCGGCACGATCAAACCGGTCTTTTCCGCCACATCGATAAACTCCGTAGGGGAAATGAGTCCGTGATTCGGACGCTCCCAGCGCAGAAGCGCTTCCATGCCGGTGAGCCGGCCGGTTTTCAGGTCAACCACCGGCTGGTAATAAATCCGGAATTCCTCCCGCTCCAGGGCGAGCCGGAGATGGAGTTCAAGTGACAGCCGCGCCTGCACCCTGTCCTTCATGTCCGAGGTGCAAAGAATGTACGTGTTTCCTCCCTGTTGTTTGGCTCGGTACATGGCGGCGTCGGCATTCTTGAGCAGGGTGGCGCCATCCGGTCCATCGTCGGGAAACACACTCATTCCCAGACTCGCCGTGATCGGGTACCCTTCTCCGTCCACGATAAATGGATGCCGAAACGCGTCCAGAATCTTGTCCGCGACATAGGCGCCGTCATCGGGATGGAGGAGATCGGGCAGGAGCACGCTGAACTCATCACCGCCCAGGCGCGCCACGGTGTCTCCGGACCGGACGCCCGCTTTGAGCCGCTCCGCCACGCGTTGCAGCAACAGATCCCCCTTCGCATGGCCCAGCGTGTCGTTCACGGCCTTGAAGCCATCCAAGTCGAGCATGAGTACGGCCAGACTTTGCCGCTTGCGAACCGCTTGAACCAACGCCAGATTCAGGTGATCGAAGAAGAGCCGCCGGTTAGGTAACCCCGACACGGCATCGTAGAAGGCCAGGCTCAGGATTTCTTGCTCGGCCCGCTTCCGCTCGGTCATGTCTTTAAAAATCGCGGCCAGCGCGATCGGTCGCCCCTCTCGATCTTTGACCGTGAAGGCGCTCACGGCAACCGGGACCTCGGATCTGTCCCGGCGGATACACTCTTTCTCATATTCCACCGGGTCCCCGGTCTTGATCATCTTTTGGATGAGCAGGGCTTCCATCTGATGGTATTTCGGCGGGGTGAGGTCCTGATGGGTCTTGGTCAGGAGTTCCTCGCGGGAATATCCCGTCAAGGCTTCCATCGCCTGATTCACGTCCTCCAGGCGCCCATCCAACGTAGCATAGGTAATGGCGTCCTTGGAACACCGATAGATGCCCCTGAACCGCTCTTGCGCCACTTCGAGCGCCTCCTCAGTGCGTTTGCGCGCGGCTTTCTCGTGAGCTTGGTTCAAGGCTCGGCGTATGACGGGGACGAGGCGAGACGAGCGCTCTTTCAGGACGTAGTCGGTTGCGCCGGCCCGAAGCGCTTCCACCGCCGCTTCTTCACCAAGCGTGCCTGAAAAATACAGGAAAGGAACCTCGGGACTCTTGTTCTGCGCCAGCGCCAGAGCCGATCGCCCATCGTAGGTCGGAAGCGTCAAATCAGAGAGAATGAGGTCGAATCCCCCCCGATGGAGCGCCGAGGAAAACTCCCCGCCGGTCTCCACGCGGAAGAGTTCGACGGCCAGTCCGGCATCGGCGAGCAGATCCTGGACCAGGTCGGCATCCCGCACGCTGTCTTCGAGATGGAGGATGCGCAATGGGCCACTCATACGGCCACCTCTACCTGTCCGCGGGTCGTGCCGCAGGCACCGAACATGATGAACATCCAATGAAACGGAAGGTCCTGCCGCTTTCTGACGACATACATGAGGCCGGCCGGAATGCTGTAATAGGTGAGCGCAATGATCGCATCGGACACCACATTGAACCAGAGCACGTTCTGCTCCCACAGCAGGCACCGGCCATGTGGCTCAAATCCGGACGAACCGAACAGGCGCTGTAGCACGTCCATGATTCCGGTCCTCCCCGGTTGATCGCACGTACGACCCTCGCACGTACGACCCTCTCCCGTCCGTCACTCACCGAGCATCCGTCTCGAATCCCATCAACCGTGTCTACCGCTGGGATCCCACCGCTTCCATTCGAGGAAGGGAAAAGTAGAAGGTCGCGCCTTGATTCACGGCGCCTTGGGCCCACGTCCTGCCCCCATGGCGATGGATGATGCGCCGGACGTTGGCCAGTCCGATCCCCGTGCCTTCGAACTCCTCCGCTCGATGCAAGCGTTGAAAGACCCCGAACAACTTGTGGACATATTGCATGTCGAATCCCACGCCGTTATCGCGGACGAAGATCACGATCTCGTCCGGGCTTCCGGTATCGGACGCGATCTCGATTTCGGCGCACGCTTTGACTCGGGTATATTTCAACGCATTCGACAGGAGATTGAACACGACCTGCTTGAGCATCGCAGGGTCAGCCTGCACGTGGGGCAGCGCCCCGACCTTCCAAACGATCTCCCGGCCCTCCATGTCGGGCCGCAGCTCTTGCATCACGTCCTTCGCAAGTTGGGCGACATCCACGGCGGTTCGAGACATGTCGGCGCGCCCCATCCGGGAAAAGACGAGCAGATTATCGACCAGCAGTCCCATCTGCTTCGCCGATTCGGAAATCGTCGTCAGGTGTCGCCGAGCCCGCTCATCAAGCACGGCAGCCGCCTGTTTTTTCAGAAGTTCGGCATATCCGTCGATATGGCGGAGCGGCGCGCGTAGGTCATGGGACACCGAGTACGAAAACGCTTCCAGCTCCTTGTACGCCGCTTCGAGTTCGGCCGTTCGTTCAGCCACCCGTTGTTCCAATTCCGCATTCAGTTTGCGAACGGCTTCCTCCGCCCGATGTCGATCGGTAATGTCCTGCACGGTCCCGATCATGGCGACGGGTGTGCCGGCCTCATTGCGGATGACTTCGGCTCGCTCGGCGACGACACGCTCCGCGCCGTCGGGGCGAATAATCCGGTGTCGAATGCGGTAGGACGAGTGCGTGCGCCGCGCCTTTTCCACCGCGGCATGGACGGCATGCCGGTCCAAGGGGTGGACCATGTTATAAAACCCGTTGCCGGCGGGCGCAAAGCTGCGCGGATCATGCCCGAAGATACGATAGGTTTGCTCGGACCATTGCACCGTATTGGTCAGGAGATCCACCTCCCAACTCCCGACTTTCCCGATCCGCTGCGCTTCGATGAGCTTGGCCTGGCTCTCCCGCAGGGCCTCTTCCGCATTCCGACGGTCATTGACATCGGTCACCGTGCCGACCCACTCGCGCACCGACCCGTCGGGATTCAGGAGGGGCACGCCGCGAGCGACAAAATAACGATAGGCCCCTGCAGCCGCGCACCAAATCCGCCCCTCCGACTCGTAGGTCATCCGTGCCGCCAAGGCCTGTTCCCAAATCTGTTGCACGCGCTCGCGGTCGTCCGGATGCAATGCCTGCGACCAACCGAACCCTTTGTGCTCCTCCCAAGCTTGGCCGGTATACGCTTCCCACGAGCGCTGCGGGCACGCGAATTCTCCCCCGGCATCGGTGGTCCACACGATCGAGGTGACGGCCAGCGTCAAAGAGCGGTACCGCTCTTCGCTACCCCGTAACTCCTGCTCGGTGCGCTTACGATCGGTGATATCCGCGATAAAGGCGTTGAATCGATAGCATCCGCCGATTCTCAGGGGGCTGATCGCAAGCTCCACCGGGAATTCTTTGCCGTCGCGGGCCAGGGCGGTGATCTCAAAACGTCTATTGAGAGCGGGACCTTCGCCGGTCCTCAAAAAATGCCGAAGGCCGCGCCTGTGAGCTTCCCGATAGTGAGGCGGAATGATCGTGTCGGCGAGCGGTCGCCCCACGGCTTCCGCTCGCGTCCAACCGAAGATGAACTCGGCGCGTGGATTCCAATCATCGATGATCCCATCGCCGTCCATCCCGATCACCGCATCGAGGGCATTCTCGAGAACCGCTCGCATGCGGATCTCGCTTTGTCTCACGGCGTCTTCCGCCTGCGCACGCTCGGCGATCTCCTGCTCAAGCTCTCGCCGCTTATTAAACGCCTCCAGCACGCCCGCTTCCGCCCGGAGCTGCGCAGTCCGTTGCGACCGGATGAGCAGCGCGCCGGAGATTCCGATGAAGAGGTACATACCGATGCCGACCAAGTGTTGCGCGCCCGCCACATTCAACGACAGCCTCGGTGGAATAAAGAAATAGATGGTCGACGCCAAACCGAGCATGAGCGCTAACAGCGATGGCCCGAAGCCGCCGTACCATGCGGTCACAATGACGGCGCCGAAGAAGGTGGCGTACGGAATATGGTCACCCAAGAACGGATCGAGCAGCAGCCGAAACCACGTCGCCACTCCCGTACTCGCACCCGCAAGCGCGTAGCTGAAGAGCGCATGCCGCCACGTGGCTGGGCGCGGAAGGGTCTCCACCCTGTCTTGAATCGCCATCTCCGCTTGCTTGCGCCCGTCCAACTCCCTTTGCAGCGTCTCGCGCGTCCGCTTCGCCGCGATCAGATTTTCCGCACGGGCGCGAAGCTCGCCCGGAGAAAACGGTTTCAGGAGACAATCTTGAGCGCCTTCGCGCAAGAGAGCGACGCAGCAGTCGTCGTCCGCTTTGGCGGTCAGCAGCATGATCGGAACGGACTCAAGTTCGCGCCGGCCGCGAGCCGCTCGAAGAAATTCATCTCCGGTCATGCCCGGCATCATCACGTCGGTGACGATGAGATCGGGCCGCAACTCCACGGCCTTCTGTAATCCTTCCTGACCGTTGAATGCCGACTGGGTCCGATAATCCCGGACCAAGCTGTCGCACACAAAACGGT
>JBOHOS010000052.1:0-5222 GCA_050731295.1 Nitrospiraceae bacterium
GGCATCGACCGCATACTCGACAACTCGGTGAATGTCGTCGTCCGTTTCAGCGAGCACGATCACTTCGGGAACGATCTTGTAGATGCTTGCATCCACCGCGTACGCAGTCAGCGAGGAGACATCGTCCAAGACCTTTTCAGCGCCGAGCAGGTGCCGAAGATCGCTGGCAAGCGGCCGTTTCTTGTGCGGCAGAATAAGGGACATGTTCAATACATCCTATGGTCGGTATTGTAGGCGGACCCTGCGCACAGAGCAAGAGACGACGAGGGATGCAAGAAGAAGGTGCGTACCGGTCAGGGCTGTTCGGCGGGCTCCGCAGACATCGAATCGGAGAGGGAAACGTCTTCTCCTGCAACCTCACCGCCGCCGACAACCATGAGGTCTTCCCCGACAGGCAGCATGGCCTGCTCGGCCTCGCCCAGTTCCTTGAATTCTCGGAGGGGCGGGAGTTCAGACAGGTCGCGCAAACCGAAATGCTGAAGAAAATATTTTGTCGTCCCGTACATAATCGGGCGACCGGGCACATCTTTGCGCCCGACGATCCTGACGAGCTTACGTTCCAACAGCGTTCGCAGCACGCCGGACGTTTCCACTCCCCGGATCTGTTCAATCTCGGCACGGACGATCGGCTGTTTATAGGCAATAATGGCAAGGGATTCCAAGCCCGACCGTGAAAGCTTGGGCGCGGCTTTTGATTTGCCCAACCGCCTAATCCAGATAGCATACTCAGGCTTCGTCACCAGTTGAAATCCTCCGGCGACCTCAACCACCTGCACCCCGCGTCGATGCTCATCGCACTCTTGTTGAAGCGCGAGCAGGGCTTGCCGGACGTCTGATTTCGGCACGCTCTCAACAGCGGCAGCCAGACGATCAATAGTCACCGGTTCATGCGAAACAAACAGAAGCGCTTCGAGTACCGCCTTCGCGTCCGATTGATCCCGAATGGAGGCATGATCGCTTCCATCCGTGTAGGCCGCACTGTCATTCTGCTGCTCATCGGTCGCTCCATGTGCCATCGCACCGCCTTCCAGCTCATCGTGTCCTTGCGGGTCAAGGTCACGATCTTCAATCGCGCTCATATCCCCTCCCAACCGACTTCTGTGCTGGCGGCATCGAGTTCTTGATGACGGCCAGGCGTCAAGGCGCGCATCACCAGTATCGGCCCAAAGGCGACTCCCTGGAACACGCGCACTAACTTGAGACGGGTCAATTCCAACAGGGCAAGAAAGGTCACGATGATCAGGAGGCGATGCCCTTGCTGTTCGAACAGGGAGACAAAGGTCAGCGATTCTTTCCCGTCCAGCATGTCCAGAATCGCATTCATCCGATCATTCACCGTCAGGTTCTCGGCCGCGATTTCAATGATTTGTGTAGGAGGCGTACGGGCGAGGATTGCCTGAAGCGAATCAACCAGGTCGAAGAGGGTGACGTCCTCGATCAGTGTCTCGGTTGATCGGACGACCAGGGGAGCCGCCTGCTCCCGATAAAACACCTCGCGCCAGAGCCGCTCCCGGTCATCGAGCCGGCTGGCAGCGTCTTTATACTGCTTATATTCAAGCAATCGGCGAACGAGTTCCTCGCGCGGATCGGGTCCGTCGTCATCGTCGGCTTCGGTGTCATCGGCGGGCAGCAACATCCGAGACTTGATGTGCACGAGCGTGGCAGCCATGACAAGAAAATCCCCGGCGACGTTCAGGTTCAGGGAGGTCATGACGGTGACGTACTCGAGATATTGCTGGGTGATCAGCGCAATGGGAATGTCGTAGATATTGATCTCGTTCTTTTTGATGAGATGCAGCAGCAGGTCGAGCGGTCCTTCGAACGTGTCCAAGCGCACTTGGTAGGGAAGGTCGATCTGATTATCGTCCACGTCTACTCCTGATGGCCAGACCTTATACCACTATATGGGGATGGGTGCAACACGTATTCTATATGTTGTAGGATTATCGCGTTCTCCGGACCAGCACGAACAGGAGCATACAGACCGCGACGGTCGCCCCGATCCCATAGAGTAACCGTGGGTCCTGAAGGCCGTCTCGTCGAGGAGGATTGCCATTCATCCGGGTCCGGGTGAAGTTTGGGTCGACCTTAAAGGAGACGTTCGCGAAATCACCAACGCCTTTAAATTGCGCATCGGAAAAATCCGCTTGGCTCCGAAATGTCGATCGACGGAAGGACGCGTCCTTTTCAAAAATGGAAAACAGAAAATAGACTTCCCGCTCAAACAGCGCTTCGGAAAAGTCCAGATCGCCGCTGAAGCGGCTGCCGGAGAAACCCGTACCCATTTTAAAGTACGCCCGGGAGAAACTCGTCCCTTTTTCAAACGACACTTCAAGGAGCTCGGCAAGCCCGTTAAATCCTGCCCTCGAGAACGTCGCGTGCTCCCCGAACACCGCTCGATGAAATCGCGTGTGGGTGCCGAAGTCGGTGCGTTCGAAACGCGCCGGCTGATCGAAGATCGCTTGGATGAAAAATCCTTCACGCAAGAAAATCGCATTGGAAAAATCCACGGGGCCGAAGAACGCCGTGCGCGAGAAATCCACCGGGCTTTGGAATGTGGTCCCCGTCATAGTCACAGGCCCTTTGGCGAGCATGAATCCGGCTTTTAATCTCGTGCTAATCGCGCCACGCATAACCGAATCCCGAATAGCGATCGATCCAGGAATCTCTCGAAGATCGGTGAGCGGCCGGCCCCGCAAGACTTCCTGAATTTTTGCCGGCGGCGGTTCGTGCAAATTCATCGGGGGCAGCTGATCGAGAAGAAGATCGCCCTCAATCACCACGCCAAGCAGATCGAGACTCTGTCCGTTCTTCAGCGCCTCCAAAAGTTCGTGCGCCATCACGGCATGGGACCGGCGGTCTTCCTCACTGCACTCCTTCCCGAGATGTCGCCGAAACGACTCCGCCGTTGTCGAATGTTCCATCGAACAGGACGCCTGCACCAGAGACATGGGAAACAGGTTATCGAGGAGTAGAACACCAATCGCAAGCCCGACTGCCCGTAGAATGCTTGCCAGAAATCTCATATCGGCACGTTATCGAACGAATATATGAAAAGCAAGCCACGGTCAGCGGTTTGCCGAACAGATCTTTCGCACCTACAATATCGAAAGACATGCCGGTAGTCCTCCGAGATGAACGGGGGTTCCCTTATGCGGGTGGTCGCATTTGTCCTTTTGATAAGCGCTCTCTTGTTGATTCAGGCCGAGCGTGTTCGCGCGGACAACACCGTCGAGGTACCTGTACTGGCCACCATTCGCGCCAACGACCGCGGCGTGTTCAATGTGATCGTGATGACCTGGGACAAGCGATCGGCGCCGGATCCCCTACAACTGAGGTGGGGCAACAACCGGGTTAGAGTGCAAGGCGTTGGATTGGGAACATTGGGCGCCGCCTTCAACTATGCCCTCACCCGTCTCTCCATGAAACCCACCGGCACCCTTTCACTGTATGGCGCCTCCTACGTTCCAATCAGCAGCGATGGTCCCAGCGCGGGCGCTGCGTTGGCAGTGGGATTTCTGGCCCTGCTCAGGGGCGACCCTCTGATCAGGGGAATTGCTGTGACGGGGGCGCTGGAACTGGACGGGCACATCGGACACGTCGGCGGAATTCCCGATAAAATTCGAGCGGCGGCCCGCGAGGGATACCGAACGGTCCTCATTCCTCAAGGACAACTGGATCAATCGGAGTGGAATTTGAGCGGACTAGGGCTGGAGTTGAATCTGACGGTGAAAGAAGTGGAGACCGTCGAGCAGGCCTATGAGTATATGACCGGACAGAGATGGTAAGGCCACCACGGATTATCCGAGCGCCTCGACAATCGCCTGGTACTCCTCCTGGGTTAGGCGATGCATGCCGAGATTGAGGCGACGCGTCAATTCCGCTTGGTCAGGAACGTCGAGCACCCTGTGCAGCAGAGCAAGGCTTTCTGCGGGTGACGACGTCCATCGTCCCTCGACTTTGACCCGTACAAACCCATACCTGGCTTCCGTGCGGAGTTCATCGCCCACAAACGGATCCAGCTTTTCAAACGGCTCGACGCCTGATATCACTCTGAACCTGGCACAGAGGCCAACCTTGAGCACGTACACTAAACCAGAGGATTCATCTGTCACGAACTTGTGGACATTATCTCTGATCAGTTGGGACCGAAGACCCCATACGTGATGATCAAGTTGAAGTTCTGCGCTGGTGAGAGAATCTCGCTCTCGCAAGGCTCCAGCAATAAAAAGAAAATGACTCATGGATTTCAGCGGGCAGCGGACTCAAGAGCAGGCAGGGAAGGCTCCAAGACCTTTTGACTTATCCTTGGAGCCTCCATAACCGGTGACACCTATCCAGGCCGATCGAATTGTCACTCAGCACCTTTAAGACCTCGAATATTCGTTATCGTCACCGGAAAGATCATCCGGCTTATCAAGGAAGTCCGATTCGTTGTCGTCTTCCTCCATGGTCACGTCATCGGTCAAATCGTCTTCCATCTCATCCTCATCGGTCTCGGCAATATCGTCCATTGGTGCTTCTCGACTCATCTCCGGTTCTTCCATGTCCGTTTCGCGAGGCTCCGGTCTGGGACGACGCTCAGGCTTGACGCTCGACTTGGTCGATTTTGAGCTCGCGGGTGCTTTGGTGCGCATTGACGACCCGCGACGTGCAGCCGTATTCTTGGTTTTCTTTGGAGTCTTTTTCGAAGTCTTTTTCGCAGACATTTTCTTATTCTTGGCCACCGGCTTGCGGCTGGCAGTCTTTTTGGCCATCGTTCTTTTCGATTTCTTCACGTTCGTCTTTTGCCCGGCCGCTGACCGCGTCTTTGCCTTGGTCGGCTTTCTCCGTTTCGTTGCCATCATCCGCCCCCTCCTCTCCAGTAACTGATAAAAGCTGCCAATTTAGTGGCATCCATCTAGCACGAATCGCTCGTGCCTTGCAACCCGCGTTCATCCAAATTCTTTACGCACACATTCATGCCAATCGCTAGGGTTCCACCCACACATTGGTAAACGAAGGCGGACTATCCGCTCCTTTGAGAGTGTCCGGTCCCTTGAGGTCCGTCACCCGTAAATGGAAACGAAACAGCCGTCTGGCCGAGACTTTCGGCGCGATGAACGTGGCTTTTGGCGTATCGGCGTCCAGCAGCGAAATCTTGTTACCTCTGAGCTGCTTCCACTCATACCGCAATGGATCGCCGTCGGGGTCGATGCTTCGAAGCCCGTTCAGGATCACCT
>JBOHOS010000053.1:0-11746 GCA_050731295.1 Nitrospiraceae bacterium
GACGAATACGGCCCGACGTTTCCCATGATGTCCGATCAGTTGCGCGGCCTTTCATGGTCAGCGCAGCTTGGAGGATACCGGCCTTCACCGCGCCGACCGAGATGCCTTTGGGAAGTTTCTCCAGGGACACCGGTTTCGCAACCACCCGCGCTTCGAAATCCCAGCCGTCCGACAAGCCGACGTGCCCTTCCCCGGTGAGACGGATGGGCGGCATGAGCAGATCAAGCCGGCGCACCAAAAGAACCCGTCCGGTTGAGACCGCTCCGTCGAACTCTATCGATGCCGGAGCCCCTCCCGGTTTGGTGATGATGTTCGGGATTCCCAACGCCGTCTCCTGCAGATCCATGGCTCCCTTGATTCGAGGCGTCTGCAGGGGGCCGGACACCGTCGCCGCCAAATGGATCGGTCCTGAAAGCTCGGGCCGGCTGGCCGCTGTGTTTGCGGGCAGCAGGGGCGCGAGGTCGCCGGCGTCGCCGGTGATCCCAATGCGCAGATCATGGTATGCGGCGCCGTCGGTGATCGTCACGGACCCCTGCGCTTCAACCTCAGCAGAACCGACACGCCCGTTGAGCGTATCGATACGGACGATCCCAGGCGAGAAACTGACGCGACCGTTTATCTTGTGAATCGGGACAGGCAGTGTTGGGTTCCGAAACCCCACATCATGGATCGTGACGTCCGCCTCTAAAAGATTCAGGCGTTCGCCGGTCATCGGCCGGCCGGCGAGGTGTACGGCCACGGCGATCTGCCCTTGAGCCTGCTCGAAGCCTGTGGGAAAAGACTCGATGTACGGAGCGTTGAGCGCTTTCGCCAGGCCGATCATGCCGTCTGCCTGCACGGTACCCGATATGCGGGCGTCGGCCATGGGATCGGTTTCCACGTTGGTGATCAGGATCTCGCCGCGCGAGAGGCGGATGGGTCCGTAATCGCCTTGTAGATCGATGACGCGAAGCTCGTGCCGGGCGTAAACCACGGTTGCCGAGACCCGTTGAAGGGGAGGATGACGCGGTGCGGGAAGAATGCGGCCGTCCCTGACGTCGATTTCCACCGCGACGTCAAGAGGCGATTCGGAATTCAACGTTCCGCTTAGAGTCGCGCTGCGTATGGCCAGGAATCCGTCGATTTCACGCTCCGCGAG
The DNA here is from genome assembly GCA_050731295.1 of Nitrospiraceae bacterium. GTDB lineage: Bacteria > Nitrospirota > Nitrospiria > Nitrospirales > Nitrospiraceae > JBOHOS01. The sequence continues at coordinate 1,139 of JBOHOS010000053.1, forward strand.
CGTGGTTTGGATCCGCGCCGGCTTCCATTGGTCCGGGATGTGGTCCAGCCAGCGCTGAAGATCAAGAGATGATGAGGAGAGGGTCGCGGAAAAGCCGGTCGTCGCCGTGTGCAATCCGGCCACTCTCGCCTCTCCTCGAAGCGACACGTCACGAACGTCCGCCGTCCACTCGGGCACGATGAGATCGTAGCCGTTCGATCGCGGCACCAACCGGACTCGTCCACTGAAGCGGGCAGACCCGTGCGCACCGTCCAGGGCTGAACCGCGTCCCAACCAATCCGCGACCTGTCTCACATCGAGCCTGTCCACCCGCACCGTTCCGTCGAACTGCAGCGGATACGGCGATGCCGCCGTCTTTTCGTCCGGCGCCGTCGAACGGGTTTGGAGCAGCGTGCCTTCCATGCTGAAAACGGCGGTCTTCGGTTCGCCGGATATCTCGCCTTGCATTTGCACGGTCGCCGTCCGGCCAGGCAGACCTTCCGAGACGATCGCCTGCAGGGCCGTCACCAACTGAACGTTCCTCAGGCTGGGAGTCGAATGGTCGGTCAACGTGATTCGCCCGTCCGTCAACAGCACATTCCGAACGACTGCAAAGAGCGCGAGCGGGTTCTCTGTCTGAGCCTGCGTGGGCGGCGGGCGGCGGGCCGCCGGCGCGAGCGACCACTGTCCGGCTTCATCGCGATGGAATTCCAGATGGGGTCGCTCGATCATCAGGCGCTTGCCGACAATCTGCCCCCTCAGGAGAGGAAGCGCTTGCAGAACCAGCTCCATGCGACGGGCTGAGAAGATGCGCGCGGTCGTTGACGAATCCAGCATCCGCACGTTGGTCAGTTCCACGCCGATGCGAGGCAAGACGGTGACGCGCATGGAGCCCACCTCGATCGTATGGCCGATGCGCTGTTCGACCTGATCCAGCACCATGGCGCTCAACGAATCGATTTTGAACAGGAAGGGCAGGGTGAGCAGCGGGATGCCGATGAGACAAACCACCATCAGAGAAACGATCCAAGTTCTAGTGTTCGTGCTGGACTCGCTTTGGACCGGATGGCTCATCTCTTTTCGCTCCTGGGTTTCGTCCACGGCGTAAAGCGGCTGACAAGGTCACAAGCTTCACGATCGCGCATGGAGACTCGAGCGGCACAGCGGTACCCCACCACTTGAATGTCGATATTCCCATTCTCCCATTCCCGTCGGCGGGGTTCTTTCAGTCCTTTGATAGTCTCGCGTAGGTATACGGCCTACACGCAAGTGAAGCGGGCCGGGATGCAGGTTTCCGCGCGGCCAGCCGGACAGCGCGTTCAGGGCGGGGCGGTGTACGTACGTTGCTCGTCGGAAAAGCTGAAGTGACCGTAAATGAGATAGCCGTTTGCGGCCCGAGCCGTCTCCCGCGTCCAACCCATCGCCAACATGATCACGACGGCGCAGAGGGCCAGCGCAATCAGCAGAGAAGGGCTGGTCCGATCGCCCGGCCGCAAGGTCAGGGGTGCACGCCGGAACGAGTGGACAAAATAGAGAGCATTGACCAAACCGAACATGATCAAGACGGCGATCGCAAAATACTTGTTGGGCTGCATCTTGCCCCATGGATTGATCTCTAGTTCAGTCAGCGAGGAGGCCAGCGGGATGTGCTGAATATGGTACGGCAGCGCAAAGACGATAGCCGCGACACTGAGGACGAAGAGTGAGATGGGCATGAACGTCTGAAATGACGCCGGTCCGGTCCCGCTCGCCCGGACCATGCGGTCGATATACCATGACCCGAGAAGCACCAGAAGCCCGTACAGAAGCGCGACCACATCAAACAGCCAGGACCGCTCACCCAGCATCAAGGTCTGGAACGCCTGCGGCTCTCCGTAGCGGACGTTCAATAAGTACTGGTACCCGATGACCGGCATGACCAAGAGCGAGCTGAAGCCGATCAAAAAGCAAAATCCTCCGGCGCGTTGATACTCGATTTTCTTATCCTGGTCCTTCCCCCGCAGGAACGCGATGGCGCACAGCGCAGCCAGCGCAAACCCGGCCCAGGTCAAATTACCGAACCACCGGTGCAGGTCCAGATGAATCATGGTCGGATTGAAAATATTCTCCCACGCCGATGCGGGCGGATGCGGAGTCAGCATATAGGACGCTGTGATATCGATCATGAACATGGCCGCCAGCGCGCAGCCGGCGGCAAGCCAGATGAAGGACAGGTGGAGGCCTCGAAGACGCGCTGAGCGGCTCCATGACCACAAGTAGTACCAGGTATAGACGAAGATCGCTTCTCCCAAAAACAAACACGCTTCCAGGAGGAACGGCCAGAACATGATTCTGAAGATCGTGTGCCAGAAGCGCGGCCAATAGATGTTGAGGAGAAACACGAAGGACACGCCCAAAAACGAAATGGTGGCAGTCGAGAGGACCAGCGCGAAGGCGATCATGTGCGCCAGGCGGTCATACCAGGGTCGCCTGGTCGCGTAGGCCGCCGTGGCCGTGATGGCGCCGATCAAGGACGCGCCGACGATAAAGGTGGCAAAGAGGGAATGCGAAAGGGCCGCCGCCGCAATCGCGATCCGTCCATGCAGCATCGGAATGTCGAGCGGCTCGATCAGCATGGTTACGAGTACCGTAAAAGATTTGTTGATCTGTTGATTTGCTGATTTGTTGATTGCTTCAGGAAATTTCTCCCACAATCAACAAATCAAAAAGTCTTCCAATCAACAGATCATCAGGTCAACAAATCAACAGATCCCTCTGTCCTGTTACCGGTCCGCCGCCGGCGTTCGCGCCTCATCCTGCAGCGAGATCATTCCGCGCACCGTGTCCGGCCGCCGCGCCGTCTCGCGAATCGTTCCCATCGTCAGATACGTCAACAGCGAGATGACCGCCAGCGCGATCGAAATGCCGCGCGCGGCACGCCGCCGCAGCGCTCGGGGTTCGGTCTCAATGAACGGCCGGCCCCATGCGAAGAGACACCATCCCGTCAAGGCCACGAGGAAAAAGAGAAACAGACGACGGAGATTGGGGTTTCCCACGGACGTCACCATCAAGGCGGCGCCGGCGAGGAACGCCCCATCTTCCCAAAGAAACCGAGCCGGCTTCGCGCGCGCAGACCGCAACAGGACGTAGCTTCCTAGAAACAACAAGCCGATCAGACTGAATTGGGCATACACCAACCCTTGGTATGGCCCGCGAGTCAACTGGTCGTACGCTTGTGGCGCCGCTTCCTGGATCGTCGTCCCGTACAGGAGCCCGGTGAACGGTTGAAGCAGCAGACTGATCAGCCCGATCATCACCCCCGTTCTCAACAGATGAAGGTAATACGGCTCATCGGCGTGCGCTGCCGGCTGGCCCAGCCTCCAGGCGGCATACCCCGCGATCGCATAGCCGGCCAGCACGAGGTTTCCCACAAATCGGTGCATGACCAATGGAATCCACGTCGGGTTGAAGAGCCTGGACCATCGGGCTTCTCCCGTGGCCGGGGTGAGCATAGAGGAGCCGATCCCATCCAGGATGATCACCCAGGCCAGCATGCACGCCGCGGCACCCGCTCCGACGGCGATATGCAGCCGGAGGCTTCGCGCCCGCATCGCATCCCAAAAATGGTAATAGGGATAGAGGGCGAAGAGTTGAAGCAGAAAGGCCGCAATCGCGAGATGAATGGGAAATCGAAAGTGATTGAAGAGCCAGGAATTGGTGAGGGGAAACAATCCGATGAACAGTTCGATCATGATGACGGCGAGAACGGCGCTGGCTGTGAACGTGACCAGCGTGAAACGGGTCATGGTCCTCGCAAGATCGGTATAGAACGGCTTGTTCAGCCCCATGGACTCGCAGATGGGCGCGAGCACGGTAAACCCCACGGCGAGGCTTGCCAATGCAATATGCAGCAGGCTCACGATCCCGATGGCGATGCTATTGCCGACCAATGGGAAGGTGATCGGCTCAAGCTGAGAAAAGGTTGAGGCTAGGGTTAAGGTTGAGGCCATCAGGATCGCTCCACTGAGGAAAGGTTGAGCTAAAGGTTAGGGTTGAGGGTGGAGTCACTTCATGTCGGGTTTCAGAGTTCCTATCTCGGCCTCAACCTCGGCCTTAAACTGCTTCACAAAGTGCGCCAGCGTCCATCGTTCCGTCGCCGACAGCTCTCCTTCGAACGAAGGCATGGCATCCCGGCCATGGGTGAGAATCTCGTATAACTCCGGCTCCGTCTTCTTTTGGACGTGGGGAGCGCGGAGATTTTTAGGAAGCTCCACGAGATATCCCGCGACCGGGCCATCTCCTTCTCCATGCGGTCCATGACAGTGGGCGCAATTGATGGCAAAGAGACGTGCCCCGCGCTTGAGCCGAGATTCGGCCTTGCTCCGCGGGGGCCCTGAAATGGATCGGCTCTCCAGCGGAACGCTGCCCGCCGGAGAATGGAGCCGGGGCGATTCCTGAGGTTGATAAGAAGCCTGCTCCTGCATGTCCTTCGAGCAGCCGGATGCTGCGAACAGCACAAGCAATGCGAGCAAAGAATTGAGAAGAGCGCCAGCAACTCCCCCCCTCCCTGACACCCTTTTCACCCGCCCTCCCCAGACGCGCCGAGACGCGTCTTTTCCCGGAGCTCGAGGGGGGAGGAAGGGTGGTGGGGGTGTGGCTTCTCCTCTCCCTGGTGCTCCTCATGGGCCGAGGAAGATGAATGCGGCCCTTGAACCTCCATGGCGCCGGCTTCTTTGAAAATACGTTCAATCGATGTCAACCGCGGATCGTCCCAATCGATTTGGACCGAGATGGCGATTGCTCCTTCATCGATTCGAGGATCTCGGCCGGCGGCGCTCCGGCCCGCCGAACGAATCTTCATCACCATGGCGATGAAGGTGGTCACGATCGCCAGCAGCATCATGGTTTCAAAAGAAATGATGCCGACGACCGGCGGCGCCACGATCGGTTTGCCGCCCGTCATCAGCGGATAAAGAGCGGCTGTCCCGCCGGCGAAGAAGATGCCGACTCCGATGCCGACGATGCCCGCGATGATCGTGATCACATACAAAGGAAGGCGAATCGGTTTCTGAAGGAGAGGCTCGGATAACGGTAGAGGAGAGAGAATATCAATCGCCTCATCCGGTAGTCCCGCCTTTTGTAGTTCCGCGATCAGCGGCCTCAGCGGCGTGGTGGGCGTGAACACCCCCAGGACGCCAGTCGTTGTCTTGCTCTTATCGACCATGAATCCGACCTTCCTTCTCTTCCCAGATAGAAATCACGGGAACAATTTTGACGGCGCATACGTACAAGAGAATCGCCAGCGCGAGCGATCCGAGCGCAATCGTCAACTCCACCCAGGATGGGAAATAGGTCCCCCAATTGTAGGAAAGCCGCGGGTGCGCCAGGGGCGGCACCAGAATCAAGACGCGCTCGATATACATCCCGACGTTGATGAGGACGCCGACGACCAGAATGCCCAGCGGCCAGCGGCGGTATACGGGCCAGGTCAGCGTGGCGAACGGAATGACATAAATGCAGGCGACCATTGTCCAGAAGGGAAACGCGTAGGCGCCGGTCAAGAGCGAATCGAGCACCGCCATGTGATCCGGGATCTTGCCGTACCACACCGTGAGCTGCTCGGCAAAATAGAGATAGGCGAGGCTGAGGGTCGTCACGAGCATCAGCTTGCCCATCTTGTCGAAATGCTCGAGCCGGATATAGTCCTCCAGGTGGTAGACCTTGCGAAGGACATACAAACCGATCGCAACCATGCCCACGCCGGAGTGCACGGCGCCGACTACGAAATACGGCGCAAAAATCGTCGAGTGCCACCCCGGCACCAATGAGACGCCGAAATCCCAGCCGACAATCGAATGGACCGAGACCATGACCATGACGATCAGCGGCGTGATGATGCGGATTGCCATGCCGAGCACGCGCCATTGGACCTGCGTGCCCTGCCACCCGAGCGAAAGAATCTTATACAGCGGCTGTCGCCACCCGCCGACCCGATCCCTCGCCAAGGCAAAGTCGGGAATGAGCGGGAGATACAGATAAATCGTGCTGGCGGTCGCGTACGTCAAGACGGCGGTGGCATCCCACATCAGCGGCGAGCGGAAGTTGGGCCAAATCTCCCGTTGGTTGGGATAGGGAACGAGGTAATACCACCGCCACACGCGCCCGAGATGGTAGAAGACGAAGAGCGTCGCAATGAGCACGGAGATCAGCGTCATCAGCTCCGCGATGCGCGTGACCGGCCGCCGCCATTCGGCCTTGCTCAACCGGAGCACGCCGGAGATGAAGGTCCCCGAATGGCTGACTCCGATCCAGAAGATGAACGACGCGATGTACAGGGCCCAAAAAATGGGCGGATGCATGTTCGTTTGCCCGATACCGGTTTCGAATTGATAGGTCCATGCCCCAGCCCCCGCCGCCACCAGGCACGCGAGGATGCCCACCACGATAAAATAGGTCCAATGCGTGGTGAGGATGGGAGCCAGGAGATCGCGGTTAATCTTCGGCATCTGCTCCCACCCCTTTGGTGTCGGTTCCGTCATGGCAATCGCTTCAAATAGGTGATGGACGGATGCGTGCCGAGGTCTTCAAGGAGATGAAAGCCACGGTCGCTTGTGGCCAGCCTGGCCACCCGGCTGTTGGGGTCGTTGCGATCCCCAAAGACCAGCGCGCTCGTCGGGCATGACTGTACGCACGCCGGTGTGACTTCGCCGTCCCGTACGCGGCGACCCTCCTTCTCGGCAGTCTCTTTCCCCTTGCGAATGCGCTGCACGCAGAAGGTGCATTTCTCCATGACGCCGTTTGAGCGGACCGTGACATCCGGGTTGAGCTGTTCGGCCAGAGGCTCATCCCAGTGCGGATCAAACCAGTTGAACTGGCGCGCGGTGTACGGGCAATTGTTGCCGCAGTAGCGGACGCCGATGCAGCGATTGTAAACCTGCGCATTGAGTCCGTCCGGCGTGTGGTAGGAGGCGTAGACGGGGCAGACCGGCTCACACGGCGCGTCTCCGCAATGCTGGCAGAGGACAGGCATGAACGTGACCTTGGCATTCGGATAGTCGCCTTCCCAATAACGCTCGATCCGAATCCAATTGATCGCGCGTCCGGCTGCCGCTTCATCCTCGCCGGAGATTCGGATATTGTTTTCCGCATGGCACGCCACGACACACGCCTCGCAGCCGGTGCATCGATCCAGATCGATGACCATTTCCCATTTGTACGGTTTAGCGGTAGCCGTTCGTTGATCTTGGTTGTCCATAAGCCCCCAGCAAAGTACGATTTGGTGATCTGGTGATTTGGCGATTGCTCCGGAATAATCCGGAAACTTTTAAATCGCCAAATCACCAAATCAGACTTTCCGGTCAATTCTTATCAGGTCGCTCCCGGAACTCTTGCCGGTCTGATCGAGTAAGACCAGCCGGCCTTGCTTGCCGGTTGGTTCGATCCGTACTCGCGTGCTCCCGGTCGCCAGACAGCCGGAACGCGTGTCCATCGCCGGTCCTAGCAAGGTCAGCGGATTCACGCCGCGATCTGCGGCATACCGGCCGTACGCGCGATGCCCTTGGCCGATCGGCATACTGATCAGGTCGGGCCGCATGCCGGGAGACACGACAACCGGCGCTTCCACGGTTCCATACGGCGAGATCACGCGGACCAGATCACCCTGCTGAAGGCCATGCGCCTTGGCTGTTACGGGATTCATGTCCACCCAGCTTCCCCACACCGCGGTCGACAATGGATCGGGTAATTCCTGGAGCCATGGCCGGTTCGCGCCGCGTCCGTCATACAGGGCCACCGACGGATAGGGGTAGAAGTAGAAGGGGAACTGCTGATCAGTTCCATCGAAGACCGCCTGTTCATACGCAGGAGGAGGAGACGCTCCGATCGTCAGGGGCTTGGCCTGCTCGTTCCACCATCCGCCCTGCTGAAGCGTACGTGTCCAGGCTTCTTCCACGTCCTCCCCCATGTTTGTGTGCGCCAGAAACGTCTTCCACCGGTCCTGCAGCAGGTCGTAGAACGTCTTCCCTGGGAATCGGCGGTCACGGCGTTCATCCAGACGCCGTGCGATCAAGAGAAACACGTCGCCGACCGGCCGCGTGTCGTACAGCGGGACGATCACGGGTTGGCCAATGCCGGCGGCCTGTCCGCTGACCATGCCGGACTGCACATGATCGCTCCACGATTCGAGCGAGACATGGTCGGGCAGAATGAGATCGGCGCGAGCGGTCGATTCATCCATGAATGAACTGAAACTGACGATAAACTCGGCCTTCTCGAAGAGGTCCTGAACAGGCGTGGAGGGCGGCAGCATAAACAATGGGTTGCTGTGGTAGAGATGCAGGATCGCCCGCTTCCCGTCGCGAAATTCCCGTGCAAGATCGAGAAGGCCCTGCTCGCCGACCACTCGCGCATGTGATGCGCCGACCGGCAGAGAAGGCGACGGATAGAACCGAATGCCCCCGACTTGGCCGATATTCCCGACGAGGACATTCAAGCTGTTGATCGCCATGAGCTGACTCGTGCCGTTGGTCTGGGCCGCAGCTATGCCGCCCCCGATCGCCAACGGAGCCGACGCGCGGGAAAACTCCCGCGCCAGGCGAATGATCTCGTCCTCCGCGACCTCCGTGTCTGCGGCGATCCGATCGAGCGAATAGGATTCGAACACCGGCTCGAACCGTTTCCGGGCTGAAGGAGGGAGTCTGGAGCCGCCTTCTCTCAGGATGATCCGACCGATCCCCATCGCCAGCAATCCTTCGGTTCCCGGCCGGATGGGAATCCAGCGATCTGCATTTGCGGCGGTGAGCGACAAGCGCGGCTCGATCTGGATGAAGCGGCCCCGAATGCCGGGCCGTCCTTGCCGCATGTGGCCGTAGGCGACGCCGAAACCGACCGGCGAGAGCCAATGCTCCAGGAACGGCGCGCCGAAGGACAGCAAATAATCGGTCTGCGCGAGGTCATAGTCGGGAAGGGCGTTCCTGCGATCGACGCCGAAGGAGGCGCTGTTCGCGCTCAGGATCGGGAGGACTCCGCTCGTGTCGTAACACAGCAGTTTCCCGGCGATCGCATCCATGAATTCGGAGAAGACATCGCCCAATGTCCCGGAGAGGGAATGGCTGATCATGGCGGCACGGCCGTGATGCTGCCGGAGTTGATCGGTCCAGAGGGCGAGTCCCTCGTCCCATCCGATCGAATGGAAGACTCCGTCACGGTCTCGCTTCAAAGGCGAGCGGATGCGATCGGGATTGTACAGGCCTTGAAGCGCAGCCTGCCCTATCGCGCAAAGCTTGCCGCGGTTCACGGGATGGCGCGGGTTTCCTTCGATCTTCTTCGCGCGACCTTCTCTTGTCCGCACGATCGTGCCGCACCCGGCCTCGCATTCCTGACAGATGGAGGCATACCAGGTATCGATACCCGGTACGATCTCATCATCAGGGAGCAGGTAGGGCACGAGACGATGGACCTCCCGCTCGCACCCGGGCAGGGCTGACGCTGCGGCCGTCACGCCGACTACTTTGAGAAAATTTCGCCGATTGAGATCCATCTTCTCGATATTTGTTGATTTGATGATCTGATGATCTGTTGATTGGTGAGAATTTCCGAAGACATCAACAAATCAACGATCATCAAATTTTTCCCGGAGCAATCATCAGATCACCAGATGACCAGATTCTTCAGGATGCTCAAAAAGGTCATCCAACAAGGCCGCAGCCGAAGCAAACACCGGAAGCGTACCCTCTGGGGTACGTTGAGGATGTTTGCGAGGCGAGAACCAAGTTGGGGGCCTTTTTCAGCATCCTGTCACTTGTGGCACGTCAGGCAATCTACAGGCGCCCCTCGGTCTCGATGACACGACAGGCACCATCCCATTTCGTACGTTGCTGCGCGCGGGGTGTGCCGAATCTCCGTCACGCGGCCGTGGCAATTCATGCATTCGAGGCCGGCCTTCAGATGCATTTCATGCGTGAAGTATACAAAATCCGGCAAGCGCTGCAGCCGGACCCATTCAATAGGTTTGTGTTCCGTCCAGTGAGTCAGGAGTTTCTCGGTCTCCGTCGTCTGGTCGCTCAGTGACCGGTGGCAGCTCATACAGAGCGACACCGTCGGAATCGTGGCAATCGGCGACGCCTCCGCGTGACGATGACAAAACAGGCAATTGATGTTCAGCCGACCGGCATGAAGCCGATGGCTGAAGTCGATTGGCTGTTTATCCTGGACCGTGAGGTCTGCGCTACCGGTTGAATACAGAAAGCCGAATATTCCGGCTACTGTTCCGGTCACGAGAACGATGAGGATGCCGCGCCAGACAATCACGACCAAATCCTTTTCCTGTTAGCGGCGTGCGGCTGTGCGAGAACGCTCTGATCCCAAGGTTGCGTTCTCCGCATTTCTTCAGAAGAATCCTAAGCAAGTGATGGGCCGCCCTTCCTGATGCTCGTGCCCTAGTCGCCGGCACGCGGAGAAATGATTACATCGCGGTGATTGGCTGTCAGACATCTGAGCACAGGACTGAAGCGGGCAGGCTGTTACTAGAACAGCTTGTCTGGAGGTGGGGACAGGCTGTCCCTTCGAAAACGAGCAAGGCAGCAAAGCAGTTTGCTAACGGCGCGCCTCGGATGGGGGATCGATCCGTTTAGTGACGAAAAGCACCGTTCA
>JBOHOS010000054.1:0-2771 GCA_050731295.1 Nitrospiraceae bacterium
GAGCGCGAGGGCCGACCGTAATATTGATGCGTTGCACCGAGACTTCTGACAGAGACCGGTAGACGCGGTTTGCGGACGGCGTGGAAATAAGGACTTGCGCCTCAGGAGGCCAGCGTCAGTTTGATGGAAAGATGGGTCACCGCCCACCAGGCCCCCGGATGGATTGAGAAGAAGGGTGTGGGCCTGGCCTGTCTGATCAAGATAGATGGGCGGGAAGAGATGCCAGGGACTGGAACAGCTCGAGCGAGTAACGATCGTTCTGCCGTCCCTCCGACTGTATTGCAGACTCAGGTGGCCGACTCGCCCAACCTGAGACGAGGCGATCCGAGATGGGTTGTTCGGGTATTCGGGTATAATGCCGCGCTGACCGCGATGGCCTTGGGCGGTTCCTTCTTCGTGCTGAACCTGTCGGGTTTTCTCTACACGGTGATCGGCGTCTTGGTGACAGCCCGAGTCTGGGCCTCGCTCGGGATCTTCTTGGAGCCGGCCGGCATGCCGGTCTTGACCTCTGCCTTCGTCTTTATCACCTGGCTCATGCTTTTGGCAAAAAACGGCTTCCCGGTACTCATCCCCGTCTCACCCGCTGAAGCCACCACGCCGGAAGGCAATCTTCAACGCTATTACACGACTCAGAAGAGATAAAGAACTTCCAGAGAAAGAGTGGGCTGGTAGCTGGTGGGACGCTCCCAATCTGGAACACATTCCGATTCGATTTATCGTAGCGGTATTCCAGGCACATCGTCAGCGAGGGAAGCGTTATTTTCCACCAGGGCCTGCGCAGCCAGTTACGTTTACGTCTGTGTGGCATGGTGAAGTTATTAATCTGGGCGAGCAAGTACCGCGAGTTGGATTCTCACCCCTCTCCTCCAAGCGCGCCCCGAGCAAGCACATTCCGCTTCACTTATGTTTATCGTGAGGTCTCAGCGCCGTCCCACTGAAACACTTCCCTTGCGTCATAGTAATCCCCGTGCGCCGGCTTTTGACCCTTGAACATTTTCAACGTCACCGCCGTGACGCGACGATGGGCGAGCACGATGTGCTTTTGAACCATCGAAAAATAGTCGAACCCCTGCTGGATCGTCACTTCAGCACATCGCCTGCGAAGAAAGCCATCGAGAGTGTCCTGCGACGTAAATGGATTGACACGATACTCCACCCGAAACGTGTTCTCGTTCAATTGTGTAACCTGGTCATCGGATGCCTCCGCCAACGGCTGGTATCGAGCCGTCGCACACCCCGAGAGGACCAGGAGAGTCAAGCCGAAGTAAATCAGTCGAAGAATCGCCGCCATCTTCTCATAAGAGAACTTCCTTTTCTCTTCTATTCCTATCCTTCCGTTCACGCTTCTCTTGCTCTTTTCGTTACCCTCATTCTTCTCTTCCCTCTTATTCTCTCGACGGGGCGAGGTTCTAGCATCTTGGTCAGAAGTTGTACCAGAACGACAGCATATAATTGTCTCCCTGAAACTTCTCGGACGTCGACCATTCGGTCCAGACGTGGTTCCATTCCAAGCCCGTGTAGAAATCCGACCAAATCGGATGGACTGCCGTCAGATAGGTCCGGTGGTTCAATAGGTATTGTTGATCGGAAGGAATCCCCGCGGCCACGGCGCCCTTGAGGTCGGAATTGAACGGATTGTCAAAACCCCATCCGGCAAGAAACGTGTAATCCCTCGAATGCGCGTAACTGAGCTGAGCCCAGCCGACGACCGTCCGGATTGGCTTACCGGTGGCCAAATTGAGGCTTTGGGCAAAGCGGAAGAATTCCACATCGAGCGCCTGTCCGTACGCGATTTCTCCAGAAAACTGGAGCCGCCTGGTAATAGGCACGACAAACTCTCCTCCGACCGTGTACGAATTGATGTCGTTTCCGGCAGGAAGGAAGGTCGGCGATGACAGAGCGGTCGGCGCGGAGCGGTAGTACCGGTAGGCGGCGCTGACTGCGACAAGGACTCCTTGCATCTTGCCCGCGCCGGTGTAGCCGACCCGGGTTCCGACATAGGGCATTTTCACCGGATCGTTGAAGGCGTTCTCCGAGCAGGTAAAGAAACTCGGTTGCCCGGAACAGGTTCCGGAAAAGGCGCCTGCCCCGTTTCCCGTGAACGGCTGACGCTGCGTGTAGGGATTGATGGCCGAAAGACCGCGTTCGAACCGGAAGACCGTCAGGAGTCCTTGAACATTTTCAGTGAAATTGTGCCGCACCGTGATCTGCGGCAGACGCTGCCATAGGTTTCCGCCGTATCCCATGATGGAGAAGTCAATCAGGTCCGGATGCAACGCCATGATCGGCGTCCAATCCATGCCGGCCGTCAGGCTGGTGCGATCATAGGTATAGACTACGTTCGCCAGGCGGAGACGCGGAGAGATGTTACCGGCGTTGTCGGTCTGCGAATAAAAATCGACCTCCACCACTCCTTTAAGATGGTGCTTGCCGTCCGTCCGATCCGCTCGGATTCCAAACACGCTGTAGCGGGGATTGAGGGTGCTCGACCCATTACTGCTCTTGCCGGCCGCGGTCAGATAGCCGTTGAACTGGCCGGGATCGAGCGGGTTGGTGTTCCGGTTACTATAGATAGCATCCAATTCGACCCGCCCATACGGTGTGATGCTTCCCTTACTGCCATCGGTAAAAATCGGAGCCAGACAGCCGGCGCAGAGATGCGCGACCGGTGTTTCCTGTTCTCGAGTCAGGCGGCCTGCCCCTTCCGCTTCACTCGCAGGTTCTTGCGACAAGGCAGGCGTCGCCGACAGAATGAGTACACTGGCCAATAC
>JBOHOS010000055.1:0-4095 GCA_050731295.1 Nitrospiraceae bacterium
GCCCCCGAGCGACTCAAGGACTCCTACACGGTGAAAGGGTGGCTCGAGGCCCAGAAAGATCCGCGCGATCTCTTGGCGGAAAGTCAGACGCTCCCCGAGAAACTCCAGGCCGTCGTGCAGGCGACAGAGGCCGTGCTGATCGTTCCCCTGAAAGCCGGCCATCATGCGATTGGCTGGGTGACCTTGGGGCCTCATGGGCGAGGGCCGGAGTATGGACAGCAGGATCAGGATCTGCTCCGATGCATCGCGGCACAGCTCGCGGATCGTCTGCAGCATCTGGTGCTGGCGGATCAGTTGATCATGGCTCGCGAAATGGAAGCGTTCTATGAGTATTCGACGTTTTTTCTGCATGACCTAAAAAACTTTACCGCGACGTTATCGCTTGTGACGCAAAATGCCGAGCGGCATGGTGAAAATCCCGAGTTTCAGCAGGCCGCCATGCGCAGCGTCGCCGCGACGGTTCGGAAAATGCGCACGCTGATCGGCACCGTGTCCGCTTTGTCGAGAGATTTACATCCGAAATTGGCGCGGGTGGAGCTCAACGCGCTGGTGGATGAGGTCTTGAAAGGATTTGACGGCAGCGCGGGGGCCACACTCGTGCGACGCGCCGACCCGATCCCTCCGGTTGAGGCAGATCCGGCCCAACTTCAGCAGGTTCTACTGAATTTAATCCTGAATGCGCAGGATGCCGTCGGACCAGGAGGCCAGATTACGGTCCGGACCGAGGCGGATCCTGCGGAGGTCCGGTTGGTCGTCGAGGACAACGGGTGCGGGATGGACCAGCGGACAATGACCGGTTTGTTCCGGCCCTTTCGGACCTCGAAAGGACGGGGCTTGGGAATCGGGTTGTATCAATGCAAAAAAATCATCCAGGCTCATCAAGGCGTGCTTGACGTGGAGAGCGAAGTTGGACGAGGCAGCCGGTTCGTGATCCGACTGCATGCCAGCCGATGAAAGGGAAGAAAAAGAATGTCACGGCCGTCGTTGTTGGTGGTGGAAGACGATCCTGAGATCAGGGATCAGATGCGGTGGGCGATGGAAGATACCTATGCCGTTCACCTGGCCGGGACACCGCGTGAGGCGCTGGCGCTGATGAAGCGGGATCGCCCGGCGTTGGTGACCCTTGATCTGGGCCTTCCTCCGCGCCCGGACGACGCCACGGAAGGATTGGCGGTGCTGGAGGGATTGTTGGGGGTCGATCGATCGGCGAAGGTCGTCGTGATTACCGGCAATAGCGAGAAAGCCCATGCGCTCCACGCCATTCAACGAGGCGCCTACGACTTTATTCAGAAGCCCGTGGAGATCGAGACCTTGAGAATCATTCTTCAACGCGCCTCGTACCTCTACCAACTGGAGCAGGAAAACCTGAAGCTTCAGCAGCAGAAGGTCGATGAAGGATTTCAAGGCATGATCGGAACCAGCGCGCCGATGCATCAGCTCTTCGCCACGATCCGTCGCGTCGCGGCGTCCGATCTCTCCGTGTTGATCACGGGAGAAAGCGGAACGGGCAAGGAATTGGTGGCGCAGGCGATTCACCAGGAGAGCGCGCGGCGGAACGGGCCGTTCGTTGCCATCAATTGCGGCGCCATTCCCGACACGCTTCTGGAGAGCGAACTGTTCGGTCATGAAAAGGGCTCTTTTACCGGCGCGCATTTGCAGCGAAAAGGCCGCATCGAATCGGCTCAAGGAGGCACTCTGCTGCTCGATGAAATTGGAGAGCTGCCCTTGCCGTTGCAGGTGAAGCTGCTTCGTTTTCTGCAAGAGCAACGCATTGAACGCGTCGGCGGGCGTGAGCCGATTCCGGTGGATACGCGCGTCGTGGCGGCGACCAACGTCAATCTCGGTGAAGCGCTGGAGCAAGGACAGTTCCGCAAAGATTTATTCTATCGGGTGAGCGTGGTCCAGATTGCCGTGCCGCCGTTGCGCGAACGGGAAGAGGATCTGCTCTACCTGGCCCAGGCGTTCGTGCTGCGGTATCGCGATGAGCTGAACGTGCGCGTCACGGGCCTGTCCGCAGAGGCGCGGGAAGCCATTCAAGGCTACGGGTGGCCCGGAAACGTGCGCGAGCTGGAAAATCGCATCAAACGGGCGGTGGTCATGGCTCAGGGTCGGATCCTCCAGCCGGTGGATCTTGAACTGTCGGAGGCCCCGATGCCGGCGCCATCCGTGACGCTGAAGGAAGCGCGGTCGCAGTTGGAGAGGAATTTGATCCGGCAGGCCTTGGCTCGAACGAACGGCAACGTGACACGCGCGGCTGAAGAGTTGGGCATCTCTCGGCAGACGCTGCACGAGTCGATGAACAAATACGGATTAGATAAGCAGAAGTTTTAAAAGACGGTGCGAAGGAGGCATGGACAACACTAGTTAGTGCTCCTTAGATTAAAAGAGCTAATCGTCAATAGGGACGCGTTAAAAATGAAGAAATCGACTTGACAAAACACTCCCCCCGCGATACATAACCTCCGTCTCGCATTGCTCCTGATAACTTTTGTCCACGCATCGTAGCTCATTTCAACCACATCCCGGTACATGATTTCGATCCATTCTCCATTCACCGATCAATCGTCTACCTGCAAGGCGGGTGATGTTCCCATCGCCGCATGTCCGCCGGTTCGTTCGTCCGACGAGGAGTTCTCGGACCAATCGACTCGATCGGTCGCGACGCCTCTCAAGATCAAGATGGCGACGACCGAGACGGAGAAGGAAGAGATCTACCGCCTGCGCTATCAGGTCTACATTGAGGAAATGGAGGGTCAGCGCCGCCATGTGGAAGCCGATGTCGCCGCTCGCCAGCTTCGCGACGAATGGGACGGTCGCGCGCACCATTTTTACATTCGTGAAGACGGCATTGTGGTGGCGTGCGCGCGGGTTGTCCTGAGACGCGACGGCCCGCTCGAGTGCGAAGAGGAGTTTGATCTGGAACAGTTTTCGCCGGCGTTTCCCGATCATGTGTGTATGACATCGCGGCTGGCGTTGCATCCCAGAATCCGCGGGACTCATTTCCTGAAACAGATCACCTGCGCCATTTATCAATTCTGGTGCGAGCAGGGCATCCAGTTCAGCTTTATCGACTGCCATACCCGATTGCTCCCCCTGTATTCCCGTCTGGGCTTTCGGACCTATCGCACGGGATTCAATCATTCAAAATATACGTATGTCATTCCGATGGTGCTGGTGGTGAACGATCTGGAACATTTGGAACAAGTCAGGTCTCCGTTCGCGCCGTTCGGACGACGGTTTTCCCATTCGACCGAGGGGCGACAACTGCTCTTCTCCAAATTTCCGCAGTCGATGCCGGTGCAGCGAGATTCGCATCGACAGATCGTCGATCCCAGAGATGCCCTGCTGGCGAGCCTGTTGGATCCGACCCGGACGCCTGAGCGGTGCGAGATGCTGGACGGGCTCACGCTGGAAGATGTGCGCCTCTTGTCGTCGCTCGGACATATCATTCCCTGCAAGGCGGGCAGCGCCGTGCTTCGGGAAGGCGATCCCGGGCGGGAGATTTTCCTGATTCTGGAAGGAAGTTTTCAGGTCCGAGGCCAGCTCCGCTCGCCTTCAGAAGGTCGAATATCAATCAGTAAAATCTTGGCGATGGGGAGCGTCTTCGGGGAGATCCGGTTTCTGACCGAAGGGATTCGATATGCCTCCGTCGTCGCCATCGAAGACTCAACGGTTTTGATTCTCAACGCGCGAGCCATGGATCGACTCGTGACCGTCGCTCCTAAAATGGCTGCCAAGGTCTTTCGAAACATTGCGCGTATTGTGGCCACCAGGCTGTGTCATGCCGTCGGCGTGCATGGAAGCTGACTCACATGCGTAGAGCCTGCTCGCCCAGTCTCGGTATACGTTTACGCCCGCCCCCCTCATGACCGAACAGCGAGACCACTACCTCACTGGTCAGTCCGTTCATATCGCCCACTCCGCAAGTTCTCCACATCACCGTAGTACGAATTACCTCGAGAGTTCAACGGAGGAGGTTTCTTCCGCATGAGCGGCTCCTGGAACTACGACGCCGCCTTTTCCCGTCATCTGGGCTTGCTCACGCCGGCCCAACAGGAACGCGTGCGCGGCGGGTGCGTCGCCATTGCGGGAATG
>JBOHOS010000056.1:0-1769 GCA_050731295.1 Nitrospiraceae bacterium
ACGTCGTTGCGGCGTTGCTCAGCAGATGCAAGGCATCCAGGCATCGGTCTCGGTAGGAATTCGCTTCTCGTTCGCTGACCGAAGCCTCCCCAAGAAGATCCACCGAATAGCCGCGTCCATTAGCCCACAGTCGTGAGAGGACTGGGAGGGCGTCTTCGATACCCGCGCCGGCAATGAAAGTGGTCGCCATCTGCTGAATGCGATGGCGGAGGGACTTTGCGCTGAGCCGAGCGCCCAACTTTGTCGCGGAGACTGCCCGCAGCCCCCATTGAAGAGACGCGGCCGGCAACTGACCCTCGCCGAAATACTCGCCGACGAGTCTGGCTATTTGCGCATCGTCACGAAGCGCCGGCAGCACGTCGATAAAGCGAAAGAGGCGGACCTTGAAATCTTCATCTTTTGTGCACCAATCCAGCAGGGTATTCGACCACCAGCGTCGATCAAAGAAGGTCGGAGCCAACTCCTTGGAACGCTCCGCAAGGTCGTGTCCGATTCGCCGGACGGCCGTCTCGATGCTTGCTGCATCGGCATTCATGACATCACCTGCACTCTGGAAGAAGCCGTGGCATACGCTTCTATTGTATAAGATTTGTCTTGCAAAATTCTTATACGATCCGATAAGATACCGCTGTTTGACTCCGGCAGGTATACTTGTGTGAAGCGTGGTTCTCAACAGGAGGGTAGTGTGAAGGAGATACCCGAGAATGTGAGCGGGATTGCTGCAAAAGTTGATTTTCCCGCCTTGATACTATTTTCGCTGATTACATTGGCCACCATCATTGGCGTGCCGCTGTTCGCCTATCTGCACGGCTTCTCGACGGTGGACTGGATCATGTTCGCGGTCCTCTATATGGCCAGTGGGCTCGGCATTACCGTCGGCTACCACCGCCTGGTCTCACACCGAAGCTTTGAGTGCAGGGAATGGGTGAAGGCCTGTCTGTTGGTCGCCGGCGGGTGGGCATTGGAAAACTCAGCGCTCAGGTGGTGCGCTGATCATATCCGGCATCATGCGCGGTGCGATCAAAATGAAGATCCTTACAATGCGACCAAAGGGTTCTGGCACAGCCACTGCGGCTGGATTTTTCAAAAGTCTCCGCATCGCGATGAAAAATACGAATCGAAGCTGCGCAAAGATCCTCTAATCATGTGGCAACATCGTTACTACCTGCCGATCGTCCTCTCCGGGCTGGCGTTGCCTTTTGTCGTGGGCCTGGTGAGCGGTGGCTTCATGGGAGGGCTTAGTTGCTTTCTGCTGGCCGGCGTGTGCCGGACCTTTTTCGTGCTGAATTCGACGTTCTGCATCAATTCCATCTGCCATCTCTGGGGGGAGCAGCCGCACGGGACCGAAGACAGCAGCCGCGATAGCTGGTGGATCTCACTCCTCACGTTCGGCGAAGGCTACCATAATTATCATCATACGCACCTCCGTGACTATCGCAATGGACCGAAGTGGTACAACTTTGATCCATCCAAGTGGCTGATCTTCGGCTTATCCAAGCTGCGATTGGCGTACAACCTGCAGCGCGCTCAACACTAACCATTTCCTTCTTCTCCTTCCTATTGTCTCTCTCGAAACGGTTGGCGTATCATGAAGGCGTTAACCGTTTCGAGTTGAAGATGGATGGCTCGCGTCCGCCGAGACGTGATGGCATCAAGCGTTAGGATCCTAACCGCGGCTAATGGAGGTGAGATGGGAGAGGTCAATCCGGGAACAGCGGCTTCCGGGCAAGGGCAAGAAAAAGAGGATCTTATCCCGAACGTCCGACAGG
>JBOHOS010000057.1:0-1130 GCA_050731295.1 Nitrospiraceae bacterium
TGAACGGTGAGTCGTTCTTGAACCTGAAAGCGACGGCTGAAGGCATCCACGAGCCGCGGGATTTTACTGAGGCCGACCACCCGCTGGTTCGGCATATAGCCGACATGGCAGCGTCCGAAAAACGGGAGCATGTGGTGCTCACACATGCTGAAAAAATCGATATCTTTCACGATCACCATTTCATCGTATTCAATCGGAAACAAGGCCCCATTCAGAAGTTCATCGATATCTTGGCTATAGCCCCGTGTCATGAAACGAAGCGCTTTTTCGACGCGCTCCGGTGTCTTGAGCAAGCCGTTGCGCTTCGAGTCTTCTCCCAGGACCACCAGCATGCGCTCGACCATCTCGCGCAACTCAGAAGCGCCTCCATTGTTCGTGGCATCAATGCGATGGTTGGCGACTTTTTTCGATCTCACGCTGTTCTCTACCCCGCATATTCGAAGTAATTATCGCGCGTCTCCACGAGTCCGACCTTCTCAAGGTTGCCTTGCGGTACTCGTTTGACCAAGAGGTCCCAAATGAATCTCACCAGGTTTTCTCCGGTGGTGACTCGGCGGGCAAATTCCGGGTCGCGGTTCAAGTCTTGATGGTCGAACCGGTCGACCACCGTCTCGGTGACGATCGTATCGAGAAGACCGACGTCGGTCACGGCGCCTGCCGCCGAAACGAGCCGCCCTCGAACCGTCACATACAACACATAATTATGGCCATGACCGTTCGGATTGTTGCACTTTCCAAAGAGCGTGCGGTTGTCTTCATCGGACAGTCGATCCGAATGGAGGCGATGGGAGGCGGCAAACTTGTATCGGCGCGTGACGCTTACCTTTTCCTGAATCCTCGCCATCGTTGGACTCCAGTCGTTGCAGAGAAAAAAGGGCCGGCACCACGACCATGGATGATGCCGGCCCTCCCGCTTATTCGTGCTTAGGCGCTGAACGAGCTCCCGCAGCCGCACGTGGTCTTGGCTTGCGGGTTCTTGATCGCAAAGCCCGAGCCCTGCAGGCTGTCCACGTAATCCACTTCCGCCCCGCTCAGCAACGGCGCGCTCTGGGAATCCATGATCACCTTCACGTCCCCTTTTTCAATCACCGTGTCGTCCTCGCCCATCTTCGACTCGAACGACATCCCGT
>JBOHOS010000058.1:0-2748 GCA_050731295.1 Nitrospiraceae bacterium
GGCAAACGACTCTGTTCGATGGTCGTACGGGAGAGCCGTTTGGAAGCCCGGTTACGGTGGGATACATGTACATGCTCAAGCTTCACCATTTGGTCGACGACAAGATCCATGCTCGGTCGATTGGCCCCTACTCGCTGGTTACACAGCAGCCGCTGGGAGGCAAAGCGCAGTTCGGAGGACAGCGGTTGGGCGAGATGGAGGTTTGGGCGCTGCAAGCCTACGGCGCGGCCTCGACGCTTCAGGAGTTTCTCACGGTCAAGTCGGACGATGTTCCCGGTCGCTCTCGGATTTACGAAGCGATTGTCAAAGGGGAAAACTTCCTTGAACCGGGCCTGCCGGAATCATTTAACGTGCTGGTCAAAGAGCTGCAGAGCCTCGGTCTCGATGTCGAATTGGTAAAGGGCAAAGAGTGACGGCAGCACTGGGGGTCATGTTATGCGATCGATTAACCTGGTCATCCGGCAAGGCCGCGGGTGCGCAAAAACCGCAGGCGTACTCTCTAGAGTATGTTGAGGATTGGCGCACGTCGAGGACAAAGCTGGGAACCTGTTTCATCGGTCGCTAGGGAGGGCAAACCTTGGAAGGCATATACACCCTGTTCGAGAAGCCTCGGGATTCGATGTCCTTCGATGCGATGCGTATTCGGATTGCCTCGCCGGAGAAGATTCGCTCGTGGTCCTATGGCGAGGTCAAGAAGCCTGAGACGATCAATTATCGCTCCTTCAAACCGGAAAAGGATGGTCTGTTTTGCGCCAAGATTTTCGGTCCTATCAAGGATTGGGAATGTAACTGCGGAAAATATAAACGGATGAAGCACCGCGGGATCGTCTGCGACAAGTGCGGGGTCGAAGTCATTCAGTCCAAAGTCCGCCGTGAACGCATGGGGCATATAGAATTGGCGGCGCCCGTGGCGCACATCTGGTTCCTCAAAGGCGTGCCGAGCCGGATCGGCACGCTCCTGGACATGAGCCTGAAGCATCTGGAAAAGATTCTCTATTTCGAGAGCTACGTGGTCACGGATGCCGGCAACACGTCGCTGAAGGAAAAGGAGTTGCTGACCGAGGAGGATCTCCGAAAACTTCAAGACGAACACGGGGCCAGCGCCTTCAAGGCCGGCATCGGCGCGGAGGCGATCCGAGATATCTTGAGGAAAATCGATATCAATGCCAAGTGGGATGAAATACAAGCGAAGTCGAAAAGTTCCACCTCGGCGGCTCAGAAGAAGAAATATGCGAAGCAATTAAAAGTGCTCGAGGCGTTCCGGAAATCAGGCAACAAGCCCGAGTGGATGGTGATGGATGTCATCCCCGTGCTTCCTCCCGAACTCCGTCCCTTGGTTCCGTTGGATGGCGGGCGATTCGCCACCAGCGATCTCAATGATCTGTACCGGCGTGTGATCAACCGCAATAACCGATTGAAGCGACTGATCGAGCTGAAAGCCCCGGGGGTGATTATTCGCAATGAAATGCGGATGCTCCAGGAGGCGGTTGACGCCCTCTTCGATAACGGTCGCCGAGGGCGGGCGATCCGTGGACCCAACAAGCGCCCGTTGAAGTCGCTGAGCGATATGTTGAAAGGCAAGCAGGGCCGGTTTCGTCAGAACCTGCTTGGCAAACGGGTTGACTATTCGGGCCGTTCGGTCATCGTGGTCGGGCCGGAACTGCGGCTGCATCAGTGCGGCCTGCCCAAAAAAATGGCGTTGGAGCTGTTCAAGCCGTTCATCTTCCACAAGCTGGAAGCGCGGGGCGCGGCGACGACGATCAAGAGCGCGAAGCGGTTGGTCGAGAAGGAACGTCCCGAAGTCTGGGATGTGTTGGACGAGGTCATTCGCGAGCATCCTGTGCTGCTGAACCGGGCCCCCACGCTTCATCGCCTGGGAATTCAAGCGTTCGATCCCGTGCTCGTGGAAGGCAAGGCGATTCGACTGCACCCGCTGGTCTGCGCGGCGTTCAACGCCGACTTCGATGGCGATCAGATGGCCGTCCATGTGCCGCTTTCCATTGAGGCGCAGATCGAGGCGCGCGTGCTGATGATGTCGATCAATAACATCTTGTCGCCAGCCAACGGCAAACCGATAGCCGTGCCGTCTCAAGACATGGTGCTGGGATGCTATTGGCTGACGAAGGAGCGTCCCGGGGCGAAAGGCGAAGGGAAAATCTTTGCCTCGCCCGAGGAAGTGCGCATGGCTTACGACGCGTATGAAGTCGAGGAGCACGCCAAGATCAAGGTCCGAATCGACGGCGCGCTGGTGGCCACGACGGTTGGGCGAGTTCTGTTGGGAGAGGTTCTGCCGGCGTCAATTCCGTTCTCGCATGCCAACCAATTGATGACTAAGAAAGAAATGACGAAACTGATCGATACGGTCTATCGACAGGCGGGTCATCGGGAAACTGCCGTGCTGCTGGACAAGATCAAGGACATCGGCTTTGCCTATGCCACAAAGGCCGGCGTGTCGATCTGCATCGACAACATGCACATTCCCACCAAGAAGGAAGAATTGATCACGCGCGCGCAACGGGAGGTCAACGAGATCGAGAAGCAGTACGGCGAGGGCCTGATCACGAACGGCGAACGCTATAACAAGGTCATCGACATTTGGGCGCACGTGACCGAGCAGGTCGCCAATGAGATGATGAAAGAGCTGGGTATCGGCGGGGACGGTCGGGCGCAGGAAGCGTTCAATCCCATTTTCATGATGGCTGACTCCGGCGCGCGGGGCAGTTCGCAGCAGATCAGGCAGTTGGGCGG
>JBOHOS010000059.1:0-8164 GCA_050731295.1 Nitrospiraceae bacterium
GCCAAGTAAGATCTTGTGATTTGGCGATCTGGTGATTTTTGAGAAGCTATGGATGCATGTGAGATAGATGGCGAGCGCCGGGGCTGAGGGCCTGCGAGAACGAACCAAATGTTTCGCGCTCCGTGTAGTGAAGCTCTATCAATCTTTGCCTCAAAGTCGTGAGGCGCGAGTGCTTGGCAACCAACTGTTGCGAGCAGGGACAGCCGTAGCCGCAAACTACAGGTCCGCTTGTCGTGCCAGATCAAGAGCCGAATTCATTGCCAAACTTGGGATTGTTGTTGAAGAAGCAGACGAAACGTTATTTTGGTGTGAACTTTTGGTGGAATCCGGAATTGTTGGAGAGGTGACGATGAATGGCTTTATGATTGAAGCAAGGGAGCTTTTAGCAATCTTTGCCGCCTCCCAACGCACTGCCAAATCCCGAAACAAACAACTTAAATCACCAGATCACCAAATCGCAAAATCATAAATTTTTCAATGCCACAATCACCAGATCACCAGATCATCAAATCTAACTTTGCAGGCCTCGCCGTCGCGGCATTCGAAAGCCGGATGGCCGCTGAGATGGCGCGTTTGATCGAACGCTATGGCGGGAGACCGCTGGTCGCGCCGTCCATGCGGGAGATTCCATTGCAGAACCACACCGAGGTGTTAGAATTCGGCGAGCAGCTCCTGAACGGTCACTACGACATGGTCATCCTGCTGACCGGTATCGGCACGCGCACGATGGTCGAGGCGTTGCAGACGCGGCATTCGCTTGCGTCCATCAAGGCGGCCCTGGGCCGCGCCACCCTGGTGGCCCGCGGTCCGAAGCCCATCGCGGCGTTGAAGGAGCTTGGCCTGACCGCGGCCATTGCAGTGCCGGAGCCGAATACCTGGCGGGATATCGTCAGCACGCTGGACGCGCGCCACTCTGTGGCCGGCGGGCTTCGAATCGCCGTTCAGGAGTACGGCGTCTCCAATAACGATCTTTTGGAGGCGTTGCGCGAGCGAGGCGCCCAGGTTACTCAGGTTCCCGTCTATCGATGGGCGTTGCCTGAAGACATCGCGCCGCTGATCAGCGTCATCGACGCCTGGCTCGCCGGCGAGGTGGATGTGGTTCTCATCACGAACGCCGTCCAGATTGATCACATCATGCGGCTTCTCACGCAGGATTCCCGCTTCAAGGGAGGGACCAACCGGCTCCGTGACGCCGCCGGGCAGATGATCGTCGCCTCCGTGGGTCCAACGGCCAGCGAACGTCTCCGGTATCACGGCTTACCGGTCGATCTAGAACCCTCTCATCCGAAGATGGGCGCGCTCGTCAAAGAAACCAGCGAGCGCGCCCATGCACTGCTCCAGCGTAAGCGTCCCCGGCCTTAACTCGTCGGAGCTTCTTACTTCGTGACTGAAACCGGCGCCGCCTGCCCTGCATCCAGAAGCGGGATTGCGGCCCGCTTGACCGCGCCCGGCGCGCCGCTCAGCGGCAACAGGCGCTGATCGCCAACCGGTAGCACGCGCAGGTAGCCCCACTGACCGGATTGTGAGTAGGGAAGTCGCTGGTTGCTCCAGACGTAGTCTCCCGCCATCCGATACGGTCCGCCGGCTGATTTGACGAACGCGTCCAGGGTCTCGGACCCGGCAAACTCGACGACGCTGATATCGTCCGCTCCCGGCATGAACGGCTCGATCGGCCATTCGTGCATCTCGATGCCGAACATCCCGTTCTGTTCACTGCTAGCGCCGAAGACGTGGATCCGGACCGGGTCCCCCGCATGCGCCTCGATTGTCGGCGTTACCGGATCTTCCGGCTTGTCCGCCGCGCAGGGCTGAAACATCTTGCCCAAGGTGCAGCCGGTCTCCTCCCGGAACTTGTACGGTTCCGACCGGTAATTCACGCCGGTCAGACCGGCCGCGTTCTGCACGTACGGCATAAAGCTCGTCCCGATGATGTTATCTTCGTCCTGGAAGAACAGGGCCGCATCGCGGTAATTCGCGCGCCTCTCGTTCCCCTGGATCGTGCGGTCCACGATCACATCGGCGATCCAACTGTTCTTGTTCGAGATATCCGCGCCGGTTTTCGGGTCCCGGTATATCGATCCTTTAGGACCGAGAACGACCGCGCCGAACAGCCCGTTGCGCGGATTCAACATGACGTTGCCCCAGTCCCAAACCAGCGAGCTGATCTCGCCGAGGAACGGGTCCGCGTAGTACGTGTAGACGCGGGTCTCACCCGGCGCGATGGTCTGATCGCCGGGGTTGTTCCCCACGTTGGCCCCCAATGAATCCTTCGGGTCGAACGCGAGGGAAATCGCCGAGAAGCTGGCGCGGCTGTTCTTCATCTTGTTCGTGAGTTTCACTTTGAGGCAGTCGCCGACGTTCGCCCGAAGGGTCAGCGGCATCGGCTGAACGCCCATTCCACCTTGCGCCACCTTTGACGCTTCTTCCTCCAGCGTGTAGATCTTCCCTTCGGGATTGGCCACCTGAATCTTCCGCTCGAAGTCCACCTCGACGGCGTCAGGGGCCTTCGGATTGAACTTCATCCCCGGAAAATCCTGGGCGACGACATTGAACGTTTTCACCGGCGCCTCCTCCGGACAGACCGGAAGCGGCTTGGCAATTTCACTGCGGCCGGTGTAGCCGGCCGGCAATTTCTGAAGATCCGGGACTTCGTGATCGAGCACGCGCAAGATGCCCCACGCGCCTTCGGAGAAATGCGAGTTGCGCCCGTTGAAGTGGATGTAATCACCGGGCTGCAACCGCGGCCCGCCGGCTTGCGGCACAACCAGGTCATAGCGCTCGGCGATGCCGATGTGGATGGAATTCTTCCGGTTCGCATCGCCGGCATATCGCTCGGTCAGGAACGTATGCCCGGAGAGCGTCCAGACCATCGTTTCGTTCGCCATGGTCTGTAGCAAGCGGAAGACCACGGTATCGCCAAGATAGGCGCGGACCATCGGCGTATAAGGATCGCCGTGCGCCTTGCTGCTGAAGATCTGAGAGTGATCCGGGTTGTTCTTCAGCCGTGTCGCGATCGGCTCCGCCCGGAAGTTGAAGCCGCTTCCGGTCGTATGCGTCCCTCCATTGAGAAACGGCATGGGTGACGGCGGGATATGCTCCGGCATGATGAACGAGATCGTCTTGCCGGCCTCCAAGGCCACCTCCACCGGCTGGCCCGGCGGATTTCCTTCGGTGACGAGATTCACCGTGTGCGGGACGCTGTCGTGCACCTGCACCAACAATTCACGGAAGCTGCCGTTCACATGGTACCCGACGGGCTCGACGGTCCGGATGTCCGCCATGGGCCCACTCCGAATTTCTTTGCCGGTCTTCGGGTCATGATAGGTGGACCCGACGGGCTCCGCGATGATCGTCCCGAAGCCGCCGTGTCCCCAGGTGACGCGGCCCAAGGCGTGGTCATGCCAAAACACCGTGCCCACATCCGAATCCACCCAGAACCGCTGCCGCACGAACTCCACCGTCACGATATCCTTGACCGGGTGATCGTGCTTGAGTGGCCGGTACAGCGTGATCGTCTTGCCCTGGATCGATTTGATCCGGCCGATCTCGTTCCCGCCGACGTTGTCCGCCCCGATCAGAATCTCAGTATTCGGATGGTATTGCGCGGCGTTCTTGACCGTGATCGTCCGCTCGCCTTTCTTCGCCGCCTTCGTGAAGGTGGTGTTCAGCGGGAGGGGCAGGCCCTTGTTCACCTTCTTCTCCAGCATCGTGAACGGCCGTACCGACTGTTCATAAGAAAAGCCGGTAATCACGCCGTCCGACGATTGGTTGTCGAATTGGAAGAAGTGCCAGTGCGTGTTGATTTTCGACGAATGGAAGTTGGTGCTGTCATCGTCTTCCCACTCGCTCGTCAACATCCAATCGATGCAGTCGTAAATGTTGGCGCGCACCACGAGCGGATACTTCAGGTCGTTATTCTTCCGGATGTTGGCTTCTTCCTCGTGGAGCACGTAAATGAGTCCGTCCTTGTCCTCGATGGCCGGCTGGTCGCCCTGCTTATCCGCCAACATCATGGGCGTCTGGATAAAGTGGACGTTGTAGTGTTTACGCCCGGCGTTTTCCGGACACATGCTCCATCGCCCGTTTTCACCGGGCTTGGCCGGATAGGAACTTTGCGTCCCGTCTTCGTCAAGGTGAATGGGCTCGAGCCACGGCGAAGGATTATGCGTCCCCGAAAACGGCACGCGCCTCCCAAAGTGCGGCTTCAGATGCGGCCACGCGATTTTGCCCGTCTGCGGCTCAAACAGCATGGGGAGCCGTTTCCCCGGAGCGGGGGACTGATAGCGAGGATTCGGCACGGTATTCTCCGGCTCCGTCATCGCGCGACTGCCCTCCCACGCCCAATTCAGCACGCTGGCGTCGTAGGACGCGGTCTGTGCCCGCTCATCATCCTTGTGCCCGGGCTTGCCCTGCGGCGGCAGAAACATCTGGACCCAGTCCTTGATCGTCACCACCGGCGGCGTCGCCTTCCAATCGGTCTTGCCCTTCTCCACGATGGTGAATTGTTTCCCGAACCAATCGACGGTCTTGCCGACCAGATGGTCCGACGTCACGCCCGCCTTGATGCGGCCTTGGCGGTCGGGCAGTTCGCGTAGATCCGGCATCGTGTCGGTATGGGTGTCACTCTGCTGCAGGACGTTATAGACCCTCCAATACCCCCACATGCCGGCGATATAGTGATGGGCGACGTGGCAGTGGAACAGAAAGTCACCGGAGAGCTGCTGGCATAGTCCGGAGCCGCATTCCGTCTCGAGGTCCATGGTCTCGGACGGCCCGATGACTTCGACATCGACCCGGTCGGACTTGGCTCGGATGACCGGATACTTGACCGGCCCATTTTTGGCCGCCTGCCACATCGGCATCTGATCGATGGCCCGCGGGCTCCGGGGCCAGCGGATGGAGCCGCCGTGAGGATGATGGGAATGAAACACTTCCGACCCGCCGTGCACGAGCCGGAATTTTGCCGGATCGCCCAGATAGCTGCGGGGAATGGTCGTCGCCGGATCGCCGAAGGTGTAGGCGCTGTAGGCCATCGATTCGTCCTCGAAGCCGAAGTACTCGTGCTGCGTCTCCATGTTGTCCACGCCGAACGGCTCGCTGCGATAATTCAGCGCGCGGGCCACCGGCCGGTACACATCGGTGAGCGGGTCCCGCTGCGGGATGAAATCGCCGTGCTTGTTCACCGGCCGAAAGGCTTCATCTCCGACTTCATGGTAGAAAATCACGAACTCGCGAAAGTCCGGTCCCGCGCCGTTCTTGATAATCGCCTGCCAGCCGCTCCTCATCGGCGTCGGCTCTCCGGTACCGAGCGGATCAAGGTACTCAGACCCTTTCGGTTCCACGACGAACGCGCCGAACAGGCCCATCACCGTCAACTCCCGGTCATTGCTGTAGCTGTGAAACTGCCGGCTGCCCTCCTGCATCGTCGGTGGAATGTACCACTCAAATTCCACGCTCTTGCCCTGCGGAGCCACCGAGTCCTGATTGGTCGTGGTCGCGGGCTTGCCGGTCGCGCTCACGATCATGCTGGACCCGTGAATATGCAGACTGACTTCCTCTCCGCCTTCGAGTTTGTTCTGAAGCGTGATCTTGATACAGTCGCCCTGGTTGCCGCGTATCGCCAAGGGCTGGATCCAATTATTCTGGAGCCCGCTTGCGACGGCGCCCGGATCATAGCCTTCCTTGGTCCGCGCCTCCCGGTTCTTGTCCTCTTCCGCGCGAATCTTGTCGATGTTCTCCGTGAGCACGTACATGTACCCCGGATAGTAGTCCAACCAGCGGTTCAGCGTGATCTCCACGTTGATCGCCGAGATGTCGTATTGCCTGACCGGCGCCTTGGCCGGACAGCGCCCGCCGAGATTCGAGACCGGCTCGGTCCCGGTCTGTGACATCAACAGATAGTCCTGATTACCCGCTCCGTATTGGTGCATCATGGACATGTCATTAAAGAAGCCGCTGGTGCGCTGCGCCGACGCATCCTGTTCCATCTGCCGCATGAAGCGCTGGTGCTGGCGCTCGACCATTTCGGTCCGCTCGGGATGGCCTTCCATCACGTCCTCGACAATCGTCTGGCCCTTGAGCTTTTCGGCCCAATCCGGGGATGGATGATTCATCGCCGCATGTAGGTCGTGAGACGACGAGGGATCACCAGAAGATTCTGCCGAAGCAGAAGGCAACCAGATACAGGTCGCCGCGATGATGGCGAGTACAAGCGAACCTAGGTTCCGATGAAGCATGACCCAACCCTCCTTACACACAATTCGTACGGCATGGGACTCAGCAACCAGGGGGTTGTGCAACGCACATACCAACATGATCGGGAGCGCTCGTATCAAGGCTGGAAGAGAGAATTGGCTATAAGAGATAGGAAGCCGTGAACTTTCACGGAACGCGGCAGGCAGCGGGATCGAGCGGAAATCCGTTCAATGCGGCGGGGCGTCGGAGACCATGGGACTGGGTGGCCGGCTGATTCGCAGCTTTCTGAGCCGGCCGCGTAAAGTGCTGGGATTGAGCCCGAGCAATTTGGCGGCGCCCCATGGTCCTTCGATTCGCCAGTTCGTGCGCTCGAGCGTCCGCTGGATATGCGCCCGTTCGATATCGTGAAGTGTGGTTGAACGCTCCACGCGCGAATGGCCGGCCTCACCGTCGATCGCTGGCAGTACCGATGGCCCTTGTCCTGTCCATCCTGGTCCCGGCGATGCGGAATGAACCGGGCCGGAAAGACCAGGCGGCCCAAGCACGTCCTTAATTTCCAGCACAGGCGACCGCGAAAGAATCATGGCCCGCTCGATCACATTTTGCAGCTCCCGGACGTTGCCCGGCCAGGTGTACTGCACCAACCGGTCGAGAGAGCCGGCCTCGATATCCTGGCAATGGCGTTTCAGCTTGCTGCCGCACTGCTCGATGAAATGACGGGTCAGCAAGGGAATATCTTCAGGGCGGTCACGAAGCGGGGGGATGGAAATCGGAAACACGTGCAGCCGATAAAATAAATCGGAGCGAAAGCGACCGGCCGCGATCGCCGACGTTAAGTCGCTGTTGGTCGCTGCAATGAGACGCACATTCACGGACACCGACCGAGTGCCTCCGACCCGGTCGATACAGCCGTCCTGCAGCACTCGCAGCAACTTGGCCTGGGCCTCCAAGGGCATTTCGCCGATTTCATCGAGAAACAACGTGCCGCTGTCCGCCAGCTCAAATCGCCCCACGCGGCGCTTGTCGGCTCCGGTAAACGCGCCGCGCTCGTGGCCGAACAGCTCGCTTTCCACCAGGCCCACGGGAATGGCCGCGCAATTGAGGCGCACGAACGGCTTATTATGACGAGGACTCAACTCGTGAATCGCTCGCGCGAGCAGCTCCTTACCGGTCCCCGTCTCTCCCATAATCAACACCGTCGTATTTGTCGGGGCGACGGCTTGAGCGAGCGACAAGACCTGGCGAAAGGTCTCGCTCTTCCCCACCATCGCGCCGAAGTTATGATTCTGTTTGATCTCTTCGACCAGATATTCATTTTCACGCGCGAGTTGCTCGCTGAGCCGATTGATCTGCTCGTACGCCCGCACGTGATCGATCGCCAACGCGATCTGCGTCGCCACGTGGCGCAAGAATTCCAGATCCTCACGGTCCGGCTCGCCCGCCTGCACGCTCCCGATGTTCAACGTTCCCAAGCACGTGTCGCGGACCAGGAGAGGAAGATTGATCATCCGTCCCAATCCTTCATCGGCATAGAAATCATCTTCGACAAAACAGCGCTGTGTCTGTAATGACGGTCGCACGTGGGTTTGATGGTGGTCATAGACCCATCCCACCGCACTGCCCGTTCGCGGAATGACGGCATCACGTTGGAGCACGCGCTGCGGCATGCTGGTCTCCAACGCGTAAAATCTGAACGCGTCGATTTCGGAATGGTACAGGGTGATCCCCGCTCGCTCCCACGGGATCACCTGCTTGATTTGTTCGGTGATGACATGCCAGAGGCTATCGGTGTCCCGCTGCGAGTTCAGGACATTGGTGACTTCAAGCAAGACACGGTAACTAAGATCGCCGTGGTTCATAAAATTAAAATTGGTGATCTGGTAATTTGCTGATCTGGTGATTTAGATAAAAGCCGAAACGACGAATCAATCACCAGATCACAAAATCGTCAATTCCCCAATCATCAAAT
>JBOHOS010000060.1:0-4786 GCA_050731295.1 Nitrospiraceae bacterium
ATGCAGAAATGCGATGCGCCGGAAGGAAGGATGACTGCAAAGGCGAATTCACCTTCAACTACGGGAGCGGCGCATTCAAAGGCATTACCGGAAAGACGCCGTTCGTCGGGGGCATCAACATCGAGCAAAGGCAAGAGGGGCGGATATACGGCTACGCCTATTGGCCGAAAATGACCTATTCGCTGCCATGAGGCGGGTTAAAAGTACGCGGGGGTTCGGAGGAGTCCGATTCAATCCTGCCCGACGCCTGCATTGCGTGACGAGACAAATATTGCGCCTTCTGTACGTCGCTTTGCGGAAGGCAGTGCCGAGGAGGACACTATGCCCTATTTCATCACGAACATAGAAGACGCGACGGTGGAGAACCGGAATTACAGAAAAGAATTGTTCACCGGAAAGAACAGCCAGCTCGTCCTGATGAGTCTGGAGCCGGGCGAAGAGATCGGCATGGAAGTTCACGAATTGGACCAGTTCATTCGGTTTGAAGCCGGCACAGGTAAGGTCGTGCTCGATGGAAAAGAGCATGACGTTCATGATGGGATGGCTGTCGTCATTCCCGCCGGCACCAAGCATAATGTGGTCAATACATCGTCGCAAGAAGCGCTGAAGCTCTACAGTATCTATAGTCCGCCAGAGCATAAAGTCGGCACCCTGCACAAGACGAAGCAGGAGGCTGACGCAGACGCCGATCACCATTTTGATGGCCGCACATCGGCATGAACTGATAAACCAAAAGGCGGCCACACGGTGCAAGCCATCACGGTTCTTCCTACTCAGCCGAGATCCGCGCGTCTTGAAGAGGTACCGGAGCCTTCCGTGACGGAGGGCGGCGTGCTGGTGGAGGCGATTGCGGTCGGCATCTGCGGGACCGATGTCGAAATCGCCGAGGGGCTGTACGGTTTCGCGCCGGCGGCGCGGGAACATTTGATCCTGGGACACGAGTCGATCGGCCGGGTGTTACAGGCGCCGGAAGACGCCGATTTCACGGCGGGCGATCTTGTCGTCGGCATCGTCCGCAAGCCTGACCCGGTTCCCTGTTCGAGTTGCGCGGTGGGCGAATGGGACATGTGCCGCAACGGCCGCTACACCGAGCACGGAATCAAGGAACGTGATGGCTTCGCTGCGGAGCGGTTCCGGATGTCTCCCGAATTTCTTGTGCGCGTGGAACCCCGTCTCGGCCATCTTGGAGTTCTGCTTGAACCGACCAGCGTGGTCGCAAAGGCCTGGGAGCAGATTGAACGCATCGGCGCGCGCGGGCATTGGCAGCCAAAGCGGGTCTTGGTGACGGGAGCGGGGCCGATCGGGCTTCTCGCCGCCTTGCTCGGGGTCCTGCGTGGGTTGGAGGTTCATGTGCTGGATCGCCTGGTGGACGGGCCAAAGCCTGATTTAGTCAAGGCACTGGGTGCCACGTATCATACGGGAACGGTTGGGGATACCTGTCCGGAGGCGGATATCGTGTTGGAATGCACCGGCGTGGGCCAGCTCGTGTGGGATGTGATGACACATGTCGCGCCGACCGGCATCGTCTGCCTCACCGGCGTCTCGACGGGAGGACGGACGTTAGGAGTCGACCTCGGTGCGCTCAATCGTGAACTGGTGCTGGAAAATAATGTCGTGTTCGGCACGGTGAACGCGAATCGTCGCCATTATCAGGCGGCGGCCGACGCGCTCGCGCAGGCCGACCCGGCATGGCTGGAACATCTGATCACGCGGCGGGTTCCGGTTGGGCGCTGGTCGGAGGCCCTGGTTCGTCAGCCGCATGATGTCAAAACCGTGATTGAATTCGCGCCACACTAGGAGAGTGCGCTCACCCGACTGACGAAGGCCTATGATCAAACGATGGAGAGCAGAAAGACGTGGAAACACGACGGATCGGATCGCTCAGTGTGTCCATGGTCGGGCTCGGATGCAATAACTTCGGGCGGCGTCTCGACGAAGAGCGCACCACGGCGGTGGTTCACGCCGCGCTCGATGCGGGCATCACGTTCTTCGACACGGCGGACATCTACGGCGGGACGCGGAGCGAAGAGTTTCTCGGCCGCGCGCTCGGGCGGCGCCGCGACGACGTGGTCGTCGCCACGAAATTCGGCATGGCGGTGGACGAGCAGCGGCGCGGCGCAAAGCCGGAGTACGTGCGCCGGGCGGCCGAGGATAGTTTGCGCCGCCTCGGAACCGACCGCATCGATCTCTATCAGCTCCATCAGCCCGACCCCGAGACGCCGATCGACGATACGCTCGGCGCGCTTGATGACCTCGTGCGGGCCGGCAAGGTCCGCGAGATCGGCTGTTCGAATTTCTCGATCGACCAGCTCCGCGCGGCAGAGGCGGCGGTGCGGGACGGCGCTGCCCGGTTCGCCAGCTTGCAGAACGAGTACAGTTTGCTGCACCGGGAGCCCGAACAGGACGTGATTCCCGAATGCGTGCGCGGCGGCATCGCGTTCATTCCCTATTTCCCCCTCGCCAGCGGTCTCCTGACCGGAAAGTATCGCCGGGGCCGGCCGGCTCCACAGGGCAGCCGCCTTCAATCCGGGTCCGGCACGGAGCCATTCGCGGATGAGAACTTGGCCCTGGTCGAGTCGCTGTTGCAATTCGCGACGTCGCGAGGACATACGCTGCTGGAGCTTGCCGTCTCGTGGCTGGCCGCACAGGCGGCCGTGACGTCGGTGATCGCCGGTGCGACATCGCCGCAACAGGTGAAGGCGAATGCCGGCGCTTCCCGCTGGCGATTGACTGACACGGAACTGACCGACATTGACGCGATCTTGCCGCACTCGGTTGATACGTCCGGTTCGTAGAGTACCTTCAACCATGAAAATTCCATTGATTGGGGCGACTGCCCATTCGGCGGTGAGAAGAACAGCGGCCTTGGTCGCTTTGGCGGAGACTGGATCATCGAGGAGTTCACGACAGACCATTGGATCAGCGTGCAGCACACGCCACGGCATTATCCGTTTTGAGTACACGCTGGCGTCGCGAGCGGGGTTGCCGGCATGATGGAGAGGCAAGATGAAAATCGCATTGATCGGAGCAACCGGGTTTGTCGGGTCAGCCATTTTGCAGGAAGCGTTGAATCGGGGCCATGAGGTCACGGCCATCGTGCGGCATCCGGAGAAGTTAAAGCCGCATCCGAAACTACGCCCCCAGCAAGGCGATGTCTACAACGAAGATGAAGTGGTCCGATTGGTGGCGGGCCATGATGCCGTCATCAGTGCTTTCAATCCAGGATGGAGCAATCCGGACATCTACAACCAACAGGTGCAGGGCACACGAGCCATTATTGATGGTGTGAAAAGGGCCGGCGTGAAACGATTGCTGTTCGTGGGAGGCGCGGGCAGCTTGGAAGTGAAGCCCGGCGTCCAGTCAGTAGATACTCCGGAGTTTCCGAAGGAATGGAAGCAAGGCTCACTCGCGACCCGTGAAGCGTTGAACCTCCTGCGAAAGGAGACCGGTCTCGAATGGTCCTTTCTCTCCCCGTCAGCCGACCTGTCTCCCGGCCAACGGACCGGCAAATTCCGGCTCGGTACGGATCAGTTGCTGCAGGATGCCAATGGACAAAGCAGGATCTCGGTCGAGGATTATGCGTTTGCCATGATCGACGAAGTCGAACGGCCGGCCCATATCAGGCAACGCTTTACCGTCGGGTATTGATGTGCAGGAGACGTCTTCCCTGAGCTAAGGCAGTCTAGGCGGCCGGCATGCCGGCCAACAGTGTTCTCCGCCTACTCGGCGCCCATGGCTTCTTCCCACAGGACCGGCTCATTGGCGGATGGACCGGTCTTGCCAAGCAAACAGGAGGTAAAGACATGCCGACATTCATGCAACCGTTTCAGTCTCAGGCGTACGCGCTGCTGCGCACCGTTGCCGGCCTGCTGTTGCTCTGGCACGGCACCCAAAAGCTGTTCGGATTTCCGGGTACTCCACCCGACGTTCCCCCATTTGTCACGTACATTGCCGGGCCCATCGAGCTGATCGGCGGCCTTCTCGTCGCGATTGGACTCTTCGCGGGGTGGGCGGCGTTTCTATGCAGCGGTCTGATGGCCGCCGCCTACTGGATGGTTCACGGTCCACAAGGGCTGTTTCCTATTCAAAACGGCGGAGAACTGGCAGCGCTCTACTGCTTCGTGTTCTTGTTTATCGCGGCACGGGGTTCGGGAGTATGGAGCGTGGACGCGGCGCGCAGCGAGAGCCTAGAGTCTTCAAGGGCTCCGTCACTTGTTGGGCGTTGAAAGACGGCTCGGATGGCGACGGGTCGACAACTGTGAGTTTTCAAGGACTGCGCGTCTTAGAAAAGGCGCCAAGGAAGGACTTTTACCATGAAAGCACTACAAATTCGCCAATACGGTGGGAAGGATGTATTGGAACTCAATCAGAATGCGCCGAATCCTGTGCCTGGTAAGGAACAGGTACTTGTCGAGGTGCATGCGGCGAGCCTCAATCCGGTGGATTGGAAGATCCGCGCAGGCTATCTCAAAGAGATGGCGCCTCTCACCATGCCCGCCACGTTGGGAGGAGATGTTTCCGGCATCGTGGCGGCGGTCGGAACATCGGTTTCCACCCTCAAGGTCGGCGGCCAGATAACTGAGAAATCGTTCAAGGTGCTGAGAAAAGGCGGCACGCTTGTGTCGATGGTTGGACAGCCTAATCCGGAACTGGCCCAAAAGGCCGGGGTGACGGCGATTGGACAAATGACCCATGCCAATACGGAAGTCTTGAAGCGGTTGGCCCAATTCGTGGACAGCGGAGCGATGAAGATTCGAGTCGGCAAGGTATTTCCCTTGGAAAAAGC
>JBOHOS010000061.1:0-3345 GCA_050731295.1 Nitrospiraceae bacterium
CGGACGACTGGAAGAAGCGGCAGTCCCGCAAGCCGACGAGAAAAACCTAGGAGCGAAACCGACTGCCATGAAGCCATTTCGCAGCGCGTGGCGGTCCGGCTCCTTACTCAGCCTCGTCTCCCTTTCGCTTACTTCGCAACTCTCCCTCAAGGTGGTAGCCGTCCTTCGTTGCACGACCAAGGAATGGACCAGGCTGCAATGAGAAAGTAGAATGTGCCTGTTTTTCTCTGTCTCCTTATTGTTGGAGGAGATCTAATGGTCCCGTTCACAAGCCATTCTGACGATCAATTATGGAAGTTTAAGATTAAGGATCTATTCCCGCACGATGATGAATTGGCGCGACATGTCCTCATGGTACTGGCAGCTAATGAAGACCTTTCGAACATTGAACGATTCAAAGTCTTATTAGAAACTGAACGACCACTGCCCGGAACAGATGAAATCGCTCAGGCCAAGTGGAACAGAGGTCATTTCTTTCTGGCCAAGTTAAGACTTGGATTTCTGCACAATGTTTGGAAAGACATCCTCGGGGAAGAGAAGGACACTCCATCCTTAGCAGACATCTCATCAAAGCTTGGGAATGATGTCCGAGAATCGTATGAGGCTCTTCGAAACACGGTTAGGTCTTGTCGAAGAACCAAAAAACATTCTGAGTAACTTTCGCAACCGAACTTCCTTTCATTACGATCAGCGACAATTTGAAGTGGCCCTTGAAATTGGCGCAGAAGACGTGGGAGAGATTATCGAAGGGGATTCAGATGTTCATTTTATTGTTGCCTACCAAGTCCTCGACCTCATTCCAGCAGGACGCCCATCTCCCGAAGAAGTCTTGAAGATCAAGGACGAGATAGAGCTGATCCAAGAAAAGTTTCATGGCTTTGTGAGCGTGCTCTTCCCTGCCTACATCGAAAGTCGTTCATTAATGAAGAAAGTAGAGATCACAAAGTCTTCTTCAGGGTAAGACGGAACACCTCGATTCGTACAAGGTTGTCGGATCCATTCGATCACTTTTCCAGCGCCTTCCTTTCCCTGCCCTCACCTCACATAAAGCTCCCGCATAGTCTCACGAGTGATGGATACGCCTCTGGCTTTGCAGTAGACTTGCCGCAGCAGACTTGTTCGTGACCCACATTAAAAGGACGACCCATCATGCTAGAACTCAGGCCAACCTGTGAACACTGCAACAAAGCTCTGCCACCCAACTCAACTGAGGCACGCATCTGCACTTATGAATGTACGTTCTGTGCCGCATGTGTGGAGCATGTGTTGGGCAATGTCTGTCCAAACTGTGGTGGCGGCTTCGTTCCCAGACCCATCAGACCGTCGAAGAATTGGAAGGGTGACAACTTTCTTGGCAAGGACCCCGCAAGTACAACCGTCAGACACAGGCCGGTGGATGTCGCGGCTCACAAGGTGTTTTCAAGCCCAATTCGGAACATTCCGCCTGAAAAGCGGTAGACGCGAAAGCGGATTATCAGAAGTATCCAGCAATTATTCCCCACGCGTTGCGGACCGGCTTCTTGGTTCGTCGCTGGTCTCTCGTATCTCGTCGTTCGCAAATATTGATCGTCCGGCTTGCGAAATACGCTTCACGAGAGACGTTGTTTTCCCCACCTCTCATGCCTCACACAGCGAGAAAACCAGGCCCACCCTTAAAAGGTAGTATTTCCCCGTTTCTTCTACACCGGAGACTTAGGTTCCTGGAGCCCACTTGCTGAGTTGAAGCCGTCGACTTCCACCTTCATTGACCCGCTGGCAGAAGGACGATGCAGTTCGGGTTGAAGCCTTGATTCTTCAAGGTGTCGATGCTGGCTATAGCCTCACCCTTTGTCACATCGATCACAGTGATCGAACCGTCACTCATGCCGGGCAGATTCAAGAGACTGTTCTGGACAAAGAGGTAGTGCTCATCTGGAGAGAGGACCAGATGGTGTGCACCGGGAGCCGCGGGAATGGCTTGGAGAAACTTCGGGTGTTGGGGGTCATTATTATCATAGATATTCACGTGGCCGGGCTTGGCGGTAGTGACGAACAGACGATCCCCCTTTCGGTTATACAGCATCTCCAATGGCATCCCCTGCCCTCGAACGCTATAGTCGTCAACCTGCTGAAAGCCAAAATCCTTGGAGTTCGGATTCCAGACACCAACCCACAGCGTGCCCTCGAGCATTACTGTGATGTGAGCGACAGGCGGCTCCGCTCCATGGGAGAACATGACTTCGACCGGCGCCGCTTTCGAAGGGGAAGGTTTGAGAGACACCTTATGGGTCGAGAGCACCTTCCCGCTACTGGCTTCGAGCACCGTCACCGTCTCTCCGGGATCCCCTAAATCCGATGGTCTCACCGTGCTCGTGATGAGGATGCGATCGATACCACTGTGGACGCCGATCCCGTGGGGGTAACTGATAAACGGAGTTTGTGGCGCTGGCGCGCTGACGGTTTTGAGTGGCTTATCCGTCGTCGCATCACCGATGACGACCGTGCTCGACCCCATACACGTGAGATACCAAGTACGGTTGTCTTGAGAGAAGACGATATCCTCCAGCACCTGGCAGCCTGGAGTCTCCACAGTCTTCATTCGGTAGGGAAAACGGGTGAGGTCGAGAACATGCAGGAGGCTCTTGCCGAGGGCCGTGACATAGGCCTTGCTCTGATCGCGATTGTAAAAGATATGATGAGCCACTAGATCGGGCGGTAGCGGGATGTCCATCAGTATCTTTCCGAATGTCGGGGACTTCGGGTCCACGTCGAGAATTGCCAATCCTTCTTTCCTCGTCATCTGTTCCGGTTTGGACTCATAATTGAGCATCGCAAGGATTTCCGCCTGAGCGAGAGTGGGGATCAGCACAATCAAACACACAGCCAGCAGTCCCGAGAAGTGTGATCGTCTCATGGGATCCTCCTTCTAGAAGAGGTCAAAAGTTCCTCGTGTTTCTCTTGGAGTGAACGCCAAACTTTACTTTCTAGGTGAAGAAAATTTATCTACTTTTGAACGGTTGAGAGGATACGCCCTTAGGGCACAAGAAATCGAGAGTTATTGTGCAGTCTTGCGCAGTCTTATTGAACGCTAGAGATAGGAGTTGCCTGGTCTCATTTTGCCGTGCGTGGCGGTCTGGCTTCCCTAGCTCGTCGTTCCTGACACGTCGTCCGTGCCTCGCTACTTTCTCCCGTTGTTGACCTCAAGTCCCTCTGGCCCTCCCGCGCGCGTATTTGCTTGTCAAAGTCGCGGATGGGCGAGTTTTTCAGCTTGGCCCTTACAAAGACATCGAGTTTGGTCACCATCACGATCAGCGGCCCAGTTGGCTAGACAAGTTTCGCTCGGAGTCAACTGGCTGACGCCTAAGA
>JBOHOS010000062.1:0-5354 GCA_050731295.1 Nitrospiraceae bacterium
ACTCAATGCACATGCAAACTGAGTATGGAAACCGTGTGAATTCTCAACCTTCGTCGACACCCGAACCGGATCTATCGGTCTCGGACATCTTAGAGATGGTCGCCCACCCCTCCCCTCGGTCTCGAGATGAGGCCATACGCACTCTCATCCTAGTGATGCGGGCGAAAGACCTGCAATCACACGAGCATGGGGAACGAACCGCCCAGTACGCGGTGGCGCTGGGGAATGCCGTCGGTTTTGACGGAGAGGAACTGGCTAATCTTCACACTGCTGCTCTGTTGCATGACATCGGGAAGCTGACGCTGCCCAAGGTGATCGTGCAGAAGCACGCCCCGCTCTCTGCGGAGGAGTATGAACTGGTTCAATGTCATCCCCGCGCCGGCGCAGAGATCCTCGCAGCATGGCCGCTGCTACAGGTACCGGCCGTTTGGATCGCCCATCACCATGAACGCTGGGACGGTTCGGGTTATCCCTATGGATTAAGAGGAACTTTTATCCCGCTGGGATCGCGCGTGCTCGCGGTCGCTGACATGTTCGATGCAGTCATGTCGCAACAGCCATCCTTCGACCCGGTACGAGATTACCAAGCGACGGCCAGGCAGCTTGAGGTGGTTAGCGGATCACAACTCGATCCCGAACTGGTCCGGACATTTCTCAAGCTGGCAAGCGAACCAGTTGAGGTTCTAAGCCGGTGTTTCACCGCGCTGACATAACATTAGTGGTCTCGGGCGGGACTGTGCCTCCTGCCCCACTGGGAGAGCGCCTCTATTCCTTCGGGCCCCCTCCCGATATTTTCTCTTAAGTTGCCATGTTGCCGAACACGGTCATTCAAACACAAACCACGGGAGCGGACGAGCTCATTGAGCAGATTCGCCGCCAGGCCCACCAATGGGCTCGGCAATTGGCGGGAGTCGCGAACAGGCGCGAACTGGAAGGCATCGTCTCTCGGCTGTTCAACGAAGTGCGATTGTTCAAAGAATTGATCGATCAGACGGATGAGGCTATCTCACCCGCGGATGACCTGGCGATAAGAATCCATCACTTTATGATGGTCAATCTCCCCAGAGGACTCACGCTGAAGGACTTGGCCAAATTCCTCGGCTATTCTGAAAAATACTGCTCGGAACTGTTTCAGATGCATATGGGCCAGTCATTTTCCATCTATCTGAAACGCCTGCGTCTCGAAGAAGCGGCTCGACTACTGGAAGCCGGTCACCTGTCTCTCGCACAGGTGGCACAAAGGTTAGGTTTCAGCGACCAATTTGCCTTCAGCCACTTCTTCAAGCGGGCTTTGGGCTATTCCCCGAAACAATTCCGAAAAGCGGCCACGGCCAACGCTTCCGGGCTCCCGGCGGAACCCGATAAGGCGCTTCTTTCATGCCGGTAATCCGGGCGGGGCAAATCCCTGCCTTCATACCGGGGACTGCTCCGATCAGGGACGGGCGTCTTCGGACAAGGGCTCGCTGAAAGCGACTCACCGGCGGAATACGACCGTGTCGCCTCCCTCTGGCGCGACATGGACGAACTGGCAAGCCGGCCCTTTCCTGAACTGGAGCAAGCACGAGATTATTACTGGTGGGATCGGATCTCGACGCCCAAAAGCGAATCAATGAACCCGTCCTAGTTGTAAACTGGTAGCCTATGCAACCTACGACATAGGATGATTTCGTGCCGCCAAAGGTGAGATCTCATTGCTGAACTCGAACAAGCTGGATTCGTCAATCGTGGAGGAAAAGGCAGCCATCGAAACTTGGTTCACCCCAGGGTTGCGAAGCCAATTACCATTTCGGGTAAACTGGGCGACGATGCCAAGCATTATCAGATTCGGGGGGTGCAGCTCGCCACCGAGGAGGCAAAGAAATCAAAGATAGCGCCAAATACGTGAAGATCGTTGAGTGGTCGGAAGAGGATCAATGTTACGTTGGGAGCGCCCCGGGGCTGATCTACGGCGGCTGCCACGGCGATGACGAGAAGTCGGTTTTCGACGAGCTGTGCCAAGTCGTCCAAGAGGCCATTGAACTTTATCAGAAAGAGGGTAAGCCACTGCCGCCGTCTACTTCTGGTCGCGACTTTGCCAATAAGATGCAACATGTCGCCTGACACTAGGCAAGACCGGAGATAGGGACGGATATTTTTCCTAACGTCCAAGCCTGATAGCATTGACCGGCTACTGAGCGGCAGAGTTCTTAGCACAAGTACCGTCGCCCTATGCAATTCACCGCTCACAAGGTGCTGGGGATCGTCCACAAGGTTGGCGCACCAGATCTCGTCCTCTTTGAAGATACGAATCCAGCGTTGACCGTCTCGATCACAAGTGACTTGGATAGGCACTGGCGTATCCTGGATCGCCACGTTGCTCTAGCCTCCATGATGCTCCACGGAATGGTGGGGTAGCCATTGGACGGGGAGTTCCAAGATAACTTGGCTCATCAGATTGAAGCTGTGCGCAAACACCGCTCGGAATCTCTTGGGGGTGATGGCATTCTCGTCATAGAGCTTCGTGGTGAGATCGACGTGTCTCTGAAAGATCCGACCCGAGAGATTGATGACTACCTCCTTTGTTTTGACGCCTTACAAAAAGGCGCTGCGCGCTAGCCTCCAATCACAAGTCTCTGCTGTCCTGGCGGCCTTGAGAATTGGCGCGAGCGGTGCGTACGAGTTTGAGAACGTCGGAAACGGCAGTTACGTAGTCAGGAGCGACGGCAAGATCGTCCATTCGTTCTCGGCAGAGCTTGGCGCAATGAATGCATACATGTCATCGCCACTGAACGATGGCGAAGTGGCTCGAGTCGCAGCAGATATTCGCCTAATCCTTGGAAGCGGAGATCTTGGAAGAGTTGTTCGATTGCATGCGCAGTCCTTGGACCGCGCCACAGACAACTTCCGTGCCTTTGTATCGGCATGGCAATAGTCACGAATGCGACGGCAGCAAATTCTTCACTCTCTATTTCTCCGCTAGCTCTTTAATTTTTGGTAGCGA
Organism: Nitrospiraceae bacterium; assembly: GCA_050731295.1. Lineage (GTDB taxonomy): Bacteria > Nitrospirota > Nitrospiria > Nitrospirales > Nitrospiraceae > JBOHOS01. The sequence continues at coordinate 2,981 of JBOHOS010000062.1, forward strand.
CCTATTCCACGTATCCTCAGTGTAGCGCGGTCAACTGCATGCAGTTGTTAAGCGAGTCTTGGAATTGACGCTCAGTAGCATGTGGATACAAGGTAACGCAATCGCGCTGAGCCGCGGTGAGTCAACGAGAGAATCCGCGCCGCCGGCTTTAACCCGATGTTAGGCCGACTACCGCGGGAGTTCGAGAACTCTCTTGACTTCGGCCGCATCACCCTTCCGCCATGCTCCAACGAGTTGGCGCCCACGATCCGTCAATCGAACCTCGAAGGATGGCATGCCACCGCCGAAGTACGCGGCTCCCGAGAACCTGCGTGACACTTGGACAAGTCCTGAGGTGATCAACGGTGCTAAAGTACCGAGGCCATCCCCCGTAAAACGGAATGGAGGTGTCTTCGCCGCAGGGGCGCCATCCTCTGCAACCCGGCACTCCTCTTCATAGAGCACAAGCAGAAGATCAACACTTGCGCGACTCGGGTTGTTGAGAGAGACCAACAGACTCTTCCATGCATCAATGGCCTGGCGTGGAATGTGGCCCGCTGTGTGCAGATCGTGGCAATGGCCGCACAGAGCCAGCAGATTGTCGACCGTACTGCGACCGCCTTCTTTCACCCAGACGATGTGGTGGACCTCAAGCGCCAGCACATTGCGACAAACAGGATTCGCGCATTTGTATCCAGCCTCCAAGAGTACCCCCTGCCTCACTGTTGGCGAGGGCGGAACTTGGTACTTCTTACTCACTTGTCTAGGTAGTCCTTGCCGCATGTGGGCGGAAGTCACTATTCGATACGCAAACCACCCGCCGAACACTATGCGAATGAGCCGCGCGGCTTCACCATTCACGGCCGCGCGAGAGAAATAGTCAAATGTTGTGTACGCCGATAGGATCAGGCGGCGATCTCCTGACGGTGCTCCTTCTGTACAGCCACTCCGTTTTTGAACTGCCCGCCTTGAAGGAGCGTGGCAATGAGCTCGGTACCCCGTAATCTCAACCAACGGCGTTCGGCGCTCTTGGCGAGCATGAACACCATTGAGAGAATGCTCGTGCGCGAGACACAGCCGCGGGTTTTCGCCGTGCGCAGCCGCACGCTGGCGAAGGTCGACTCGCTCGGGTTCGTCGTCCGGAGGTGATGCCAGTGCTCCGCCGGGAAGTCGTAGAAGGCGAGTAAGGCCTTCTGATCCTTTGCCAGAGACTCGGCCGCCTTCGGGTATTGGGGTGCGTAGGCCGTGAGGAAGGCCTCGAACGCCTGGGACGCGTGCTCGCGTGTCGGCGCCATCCAGATCTGTTGGAGATCGCTCTTGGCTTTGGGCTGCAGATGCTTCGGCCGCGTATGCAGCACGTTCACCGTCTTGTGCACCCAGCAGCGCTGGGTGCGGGTGTGGCCATAGACCTGCGGCAGGGCCTTCCAGAAGCCGAGCGCTCCATCGCCGATGGCGAGCCGGGGATCGATGGTCAGGCCACGGCGCTTCACGTCCAGCAACACGGCCTTCCAGGATTCCTCGGATTCACGGAATCCGTCGGTGAGCGCCAGGAGCTCCTTCTTGCCCTCGGCCGTGGCACCGATGACGACGAGGATGCACTGATTGGCCTCTTCCAGGCGCACGCCGAAGTGGATGCCATCGACCCACAGATACACATAGTGGTGGCTCCCCAGATCCCGCCGCTCCCAGCGCGCGTGTTCGTGTTGCCAGGCCGCCTTGAGCCGGCTGATCGTGCCGGCCGACAGTCCCGGCGCGTCGTGGCCCACGAGCGCGGTGAGCGCCTCGCCGAACTCGCCCGTGGAGATCCCCTTGAGATACAGCCACGGCAGCAGCTCCTCGAGCGTCTTGGTGCGCCGCAGATACGGCGGCAGGATCGAGGAGGTGAACCGAATCTCGCCCGCCCGATCGCGCACCCGTGGGGCCTTCACCGGCACGTCCCCGATGCCCGTCTGGATCGAACGGGACGGCAGATAGCCGTTGCGCACGATGCGCCGTCGGCCTGCTTCGTCGCGCGTCTCGCGATACTGTGCCAGGAACTCCGCCACTTCGGTTTCAATGGCCTGTGTCAACAACCGTTGTGCCCCGTGGCGTAAGACTTCGGTGAGCGCATCCCGGACCTCGCCGGGAACCCCTGGATTCTTCAGCTCCACTCCCGTATCGTTGTGCATGCGGCGTAGTCACTCCTTGCAAAAGGTGGATGATCGTGGTTGACCATCAAGAATACGCCGCCCTTTCCTGTCCCGCCATACACAACTTTCGATCATAGCTCGAAAGGGAGACGAGGCTGAGTAAGGAGCCGGACCGCCACGCGCTGCGAAATGGCTTCATGGCAGTCGGTTTCGCTCCTAGGTTTTTCTCGTCGGCTTGCGGGACTGCCGCTTCTTCCAGTCGTCCG
>JBOHOS010000063.1:0-14901 GCA_050731295.1 Nitrospiraceae bacterium
CGCTTCCACCGCGCCTCGGATGACTAGCGGATGGGTGTTGATGTGTATCGCGCCTGAATCCGTCTCCACGAGATTCGGCTTCAGCAAGATGCGTTTGCCTTTTATTTCCTGCGGCGTGACGCCGAGCTCGAAAAGCCCTTGTCCGATGATTGAAGCGATGTCCGATTCGTAGCGATCAACCTTGGCAATTAAGGTTTCGGCGTGCAGGCGCGGCCGGCTCAGCCTGTACCCCAAGGAGACGCTCGACGCCAATACCACTCCCCCTGCCAGGGCCTTCAAAAAGTCCCGCCGTGTCCAACCTCGGGCGCTCGCGGTATCCGGCGCCATTCTATTCTCCTCTCGCTAGTGAACAGTTCATGCCGCCGAATCCGCTTGGCCCATACGGCCAAATCCTCCGTAAGCAGATAGCGAAAGAAGCAAAAGACAGAGCGAAGCAGTCTCATAGGCCCCATATCGCTCCTGGCGGCTGAGGCAGTGAATAACCTTCGTGGCGGCTTCGGCGGGCATCACACCCCACGACCGGAGTCCATGGAGGCCCCACCCCAACGCAATGGGAGTGCGCACTGTCTTCATCTCACCAATGAGATAGTCCAAGCTGGTTCGGACCTGTTCCCGATGAACATGGCCTGCCAGCGCAGACAGCGCGGCGCCGGTGCTTTCCGGCGCGGGGCGTAATTCTCGGCCAAACACGGTGACATTGCCGTAATTCCATCCTCCGTGCGGCAATTGCCGGTCCATCAAGAGCTGAACGGCTTCCTGTACTCGAGGGTGATGACCATGGTCGCACGCATCAAGCGCGATGATGGCCAGCGCGGTTGGCTCGATCCATGAGTGAGTCTCACTTATCCAGGGCCAGCCTTTGATCGCTGGATTGTGACTAACCGGGTTTTGACCGTCTTTCTCCCAATGCCGGCCGGTGGTGTATAACAGAAATTGCACGGCCTGCGTCTTGGCCTTCTCATGATGCGGGGATCCTTGCCAGGCCAGAATGGCCAGCGGAGTGGGCCAAAACGCTTGCAGATGATCCGACGAGATGCTGATCCGTCCATCATCCACTTGATCTCGTGCGAGACGCGATCGGGCGGCGTCAAGCAGAGCGCTTCCGAGATGAGTGCCGTTCAGCGTGAGAATAGCCCACGCGGTGGCATCCGGCCGATAAAGTCTTCCGGGCCGATCCGTGAAACCCCCTCCATCTACGGCGCGTGCGATCACCTGTTGGAGAGATGACGTTATTAGAGGATGTGAGCCCGCGATGGTATCCATCAATGGGACAGCGCGGGGAGCAAGGTCCGAATGACCCTGATCGCGGCCGGCCCCAAGACCACGATGAACATATTGGGAAAGATAAAGAACAGCAGTGGAAAAAGAAGTTTGACCGGCAATTTCGCCGCGAGTTCCTCCGCCTTCATGCGGCGAGAGACCTTCATCGCATCCGAATGGACGCGAAGCGCCTGGCCGATACTAGTTCCGAACCGGTCCGTCTGAATCAGCAGGGCGACCAGGCTTTTGAACTCTTCCAAGTCGATGCGCCGGCTCAGATTGCGCAAGGCGTCCGAACGGGTCACGCCAGTCCGCAATTCCAATGCGAGAAGATTGAATTCATCGCTGAGGTCGCGATGGGCAAACTTGATTTCGTCGCCAACCCGGTTAATCGCTTGATCCAGTCCTAACCCCGCCTCCACACAGACGACCATCAAATCCAGGGCATCAGGCAACGCATGCAGGATTCGCTGCTTTCTGCTGCCGATCGTCCAACGCAGCCAATAGTCCGGCAGATAATAGCCGAGAAAGGCGGCCAGCACGTAATACATGATGAGTAAAGTATAGCTTGGGAACCCCAAAGTCTTCGTTGGAACCAATGCCATCGCCAGAAGAAAGAAGATGGCCGCCACCAGCTTAGCGCCAAGGAACAGAATGGGCGCGCGCGGGTGCCGATAGCCGGCGGTAATCAAGGACTGCCGAATACTGAGGACGTCCGCTTCGTTGCTTGGTTTCACCGCCTTGCCGAGGCTCTCGACCAATTCAGTGAAGCGGGTTTTCAGACTGTCTATCCAGCTTACTTCTTGGGACGATTCCAGCGTGTCCAAGCGGTTCTCTACGCGTCTTTTCCAGACTTGGACTGTCTCGCGAGAGCTGAGATAGACGTAGAGGGCTAAACTGGCCAGGAGGCACAGGAGAAATGCAAACAGGCTGATGAGAATCGGACTGTTCATTGTCTGCCTTCCTCACACTTTAATCGCGACCATGCGCTTCGTGACCAGGGTCCCGATGACCATCAACAGAGCGCCTACGGTCACCATCATATGTCCGAGAGGGTCTGTAAACAGCAGGGAAATATATTCGGGATTGGTTTTATACAGAAGGGCTCCGAGAGCGAGCGGTAGGCCGAACAAAATAATTGCCGAGAACCTGCCCTCCGCTGAGAGCACCTTGACTTTCATCTGCAATTCGAACCGCTTGCGAATGAGTTCGCTCAGCGACTCGATGATCTCCGCGAGATTGCCGCCGGTCTCACGCTGAAGATTCACGGAAGTGACGAAGAACTTCATGTCCACGCAATCCACCCGATTCGCAAGGTTCTGAAGCGCCTGAGGAACGGAGAATCCCATGGATACTTCACTAAAGGCTTGCTTGAATTCGGTTCCGATCGGATCCGCAAACTCTTCTCCGACCAGTTTCATGCCGACGAAAAAGGCGTGTCCTGAATGTAAGGCTCTGGCAACGAGCTCCAAGGCCTCTGGAAGTTGCCGGTGAAATTCCGCCATGCGTTTCGTTTTCTTACGCCAAAGATACAGAAAGGGAAGAGCGGCGCCCGCTCCGGCGACGCCAACCGTTACCAAGAGGTGAGTGCCAAGGCGCGTACAAACCAGACACATGGTAATTGCCAGGAGTCCGGAAAGGATCAAAAAGGCGCCCAGCGGAAGAGTGGCTCTCGCCCGTGTATGCAACGAGCGGAGGCTGTCCAATTTTCTGAAGCCGATCAGGAGGTCATTAAGCCAAGGGATATCGCTCAGTACATCTTTTCGGACAATGCCGCTGTCAGCGATCTGATCACGTGACCGCTGTTCTGTGGACCACGCTTGAAGTCGTTCGATTACTTGCTCGGTCTTTCGATAGGCGAACGTGCGATACACGTAGTACCCGCCCTCCAAGAGCAACAGGACGGTCGCGAAAATTCCTAACGCGATGAGGCCTGTCAGCATTCGTATACCTTGGTAGCGTCAAAGATTTCTGGAGACACTGAAATACCGTAGGCTTGGAAGCGCTCGATGAACTTCGGGCGCACGCCGGTCGTCCTGAATCGCCCTTTGATCCGTCCTTGATCCATGCCGGTCTGCTGGAATGTGAAAATGTCCTGCGTGGTCACGATATCTCCCTCCATTCCCGTTACTTCCTGGATGCCTGTGATCTTCCTGGTGCCGTCCGAGAGACGCGTCAATTGAATAATGACGTTCAAGGCCGAGGAAATATAATGGCGCAAGGCTTTATTGGAAAGGTTGAGCCCAGCCATGGCGACGAGTGTCTCGAGTCGAGTCAACGCGTCGCGCGCCGAGTTGGCGTGCAAGGTCGTCAAGGACCCGTCATGGCCGGTGTTCATGGCCTGGAGCATATCCAGGCTTTCCGCGCCTCTGACCTCACCCACGATGATTCGGTCAGGGCGCATACGAAGAGCGTTTCGAACCAGATCACGCTGAGTCACTTCTCCTTTTCCTTCAATATTGGAAGGCCTCGTTTCCAATCGAACCACATGTTCCTGGCGGAGTTGAAGTTCGGCGGCATCCTCGATGGTAATGATCCGTTCATGACTCGGAATAAAACCGGACAGGACGTTCAAGATCGTGGTTTTTCCGCAGCCGGTCCCGCCGGAGATCAACACATTGAGCCTGGCTTGAACGATCCCTTGCAGAAGCTCGCCCATTTCCGGGGTCAACGATTTCTTGTCGATCAGATGGTGAAGCTGGAGGGGATCCTTGCTGAACTTTCTAATGGAGAGGGAGGGGCCATCGAGCGCCAGCGGCGGGATGATCGCATTGACGCGGGAGCCGTCTATCAAGCGGGCATCCACCATCGGCGAGGACTCATCGATGCGGCGACCCACGCGGGCCACGATCTTGTCGATGATCTTGCGGAGGTGGGCTTCGTCTCGGAACCGAACCGGTGTCAGCTCGAGTCGCCCGAATCGCTCGACGAACACCCGTTTGTGCGTATTGACCAGGATGTCCGCCACGGTGGAATCGGACAGCAGTGGTTCCAAGGGGCCAAGTCCTAACACTTCGTGGAGGATCTCCTGAGTCAGTTGAGCGCGCTCTCGGAGATTCAATGGGACCGACTCTTGTTGAAGAGTCTGCTCGATTACTTTGGTCAGTTGGGGAGTCAACGTTTCGTAGTTCATCACGCTGACGGCAGGGAGATCGAGCAGCTCGATGACGCGCTGATGGACTCTTTCTTTCAAGTCCTGATATGTGGCGCTCAGTTCGGGTACGGTGGATTGCATTCCACTCAACATCGCATGTCCTCCAATGATCGATTAGCCTGCGCGTCTGCCGTTAAAAAACGCTTCTGGTTTTGGCGTCAAAGCCGAGGCTAGGCAGATACCGGCTCAAGAAAGACGTCTTCTTCTCCTCCGGTTCGATCTGGGTGAGATGACCGTCGCTGTTGTGACGTTTCTCCAGCACCATGGCATGTTGCAGGTACCACTGGGTGACGGCAACCTTCGGAGCCACAGCCTTGAGCGGCTTGCCGCTACTGACGGCCTTACTGACCGTCGCGTAGTCATTCGGGATGAGACCGGACACCTTGCACCCTAGAGTCTCTTCCGCGTGGGGCAGGATCTCTTCGTCTTGCCGGATGTGCCGATTCACGAGAAGCGAGATCTTGTCCGAGCTGTAGTGCGCAGCATTGAGTAGCTCGAGCAGCCGTTTGGCACGACGGATCGTCGGCAGGCTCAACGTCATCACGACGATGACACTCGAAGAGTAATCCAAAGCTTCTTTGGTGGCATTCTCCAAAATATGGCCGCAATCCACGAAAACGTAATCATAGTGTGATCGCAGCAGGTCAAGTGTCCTCAGCACACAGCCCGCAACCGGTTCGACCCCATCCAGACCGTCGTAGCCCGACTGAAGGAGATCGATGCCGGACTCGTGCCTGGCCAAAACGCTGCGAAGGATCGTCTCATCCAGGCGGCTGATATCCTCCGAAAGGTCGCGGAGACCTCGGGGCGCCGTCAAGTCCAGAAAGAGCGGCAAATCGCTGTCGTGCCTGTTGAGATCCACCAAGGCGACCGATTTGTGCGGGGCGAGCTGCCTCACGCTCATGGCAAGATTGGTCGTCACAGTGGTTGTTCCGATGCCGCCTTTCGCCCCCATGATACTGATGACCGTTCCCGCCTTTTTCTCCGTTGTGAGGGCCTTAGCTCTGGCGCGTTCTTCAAAGCGGGAAAGGGCCGCCTCTACTTCCTGCCGGTTGATCGGCTGGGGAATAAATTCTTTCACGCCGATGCGAAACGCTTCCAGGATGACTTGCGGATCGGTGCGGGTGGCGGTGAGAAAAATTTCGGTCTGAGGCGCCGCGCTCAACGTGGACCGGATAGCCGTGAAGGTGCGCTGCGGGCTCCCTTCATCAAGCTCAAGCACGACCATATCAGCCGAGCTTTGGCCTTTGGTGTGAGTCAGGATAATACCGCGGCGAGCCGCAAGAATCTCGGTAAAGATGCCGTGCATCTTGTCGATTTTGGTCTCCAGCGAAACGGTCAAGAAGCGAGCCATGCGTCGATTCCTCCACGGATTCGAATTTACTGAACCAAACCGGGGATACTCGCAAACGTACCGAAGTTCGCGCCTCCTCCTTGCCCTCCTTGGACGCTGTTGCAGGTCACAATGCCGTCAATGGTCATCGTGGGAGGACCCTGGACATCGGTGATATTGGCGGTCGCATAGCCGACGATCATCATCGGGCCGCTCGGATTAGCGCAACTCGTATCCTGGTACACCGGCACGAATACTTCCCACACACTGGGGTCGCCTTGAGGTTTCTTGGCGTTGAACAGGTTGATGAGATTGGGGAAGGCGCTGGCGACGTTCCCGCCGATGAATTCGAGGGAGGTTGCGCCGGCAGTGGTGGCCGGAGAGGTATAGCTGCCGTCGTTCAAGCCATCGATGATGTTTCGGAGTTGATTGGCATTTGATGGCGAATCAAGAAATGTATGCCATCCGGCGCATCCTACTGGTGAACCAGTCGGATGAAACCGAATCGGTTGATTGCACCCGAAGTTGGTAAACCACTGGCTCGATATCGCGAATGGCACGTCCAGTTCTCCGGGCACGGTCTGGCTGATGAACGTGAGCGCAGCCGTAGCGAAGCTATTCACGCTAACTGAGGAGATCCCCATCACGTTGGCGAGGAACGTACTGACTGGACCGTTGGTCGTGGCATCTCGCCGTGAGGTCACGCGCACCGCATTCGGGAAGGTATTGGTGACCGTGAAGGTCTGTGCCGCGTCGTTCCACTGGCCGATCTGAATGTCCGCTGTATCAACAGCAATCGAGACACCGGCCGCTTGATTTTGTGCGGCAATAGTTTGGACCGCATTGTGGACGGGCGTGGGGTCGGTAAGCTGATACCCATATTGCTGAAACGGCGGCAGTCCTTCGTAGATCAACCCCAATTCACGAGCTCCGGCCAAGGCCGCCGCGTCGGAGACGTTCTGGAGCTCGTTTCGGGCGACCAAGGAATGGCCGATGTCAATGCTCATGGCGCCCATGGAGAGGAGCATGACAAGCATGACCCCGACGGTCACCGCCGTCGCTCCGCGTTCATCATGGAGAATGGGATAGCGTTTTACAATTGATCGTTTTTCGTTATTCATGCCGCATCACCGTTTGGCCGGTTAAGTTGATGGAACTTCCCAAACCAAGAATTCCCGGAACAAAGAAGTTGTATGGATAGTTCACTGTGACCTGCAGGGTGTTGGGAGCAGTCAAGCCGGCGCCCGCAACGTTGATCGTCACGGCATTGGGATCGACGCCTGTTCCTGTCAGGTAGTTCGTCACGACGGCTTGAATTTGCCCGGTGGTCGGCTTCGCAGTCGCCTGCACGATACCTGCCCTGGCACCTTCGCGGCTGGCGTTCGTGATCACTTCCCGGGAATACATGATCAGCCCGAATTCGATAATCCCGAACAAGATCAGCATGAGCACGGGCAGGAGAATGGCAAATTCGACGGCGGCTGCTCCGCGTTCGTCATGTCGTTCCATAGTGTACATCCTCTTCTGGAAACTCACTTCGTTTGCACGCCGGAGGTCACGACCGATTTCTGGAATTCTGCATCAGGCTTTTCAAACCCTTTCCGATAGGTCTCCATCGCGGTCGCCGCGACGGGGCCTTCCATTCCGACCACAGGATCCAGGTTTTCATCGGCGGCCGGATTGAGGATCTGCATATCCCGGGCGTGGTAATAAGCCATGCCTGTATTCGCGCCCAACGTCGTGGGGCTGCAGCCACTGCCTGTTATCAGAACCATGCCGGCAAGGGGTAACCATGTAAGTATTGTACGCATAGATGTCTCCCTGTGTTGGATCGGTTTCTTCACCGCTTATGGGACCATGTGGCCAATGGATCCTTCGATTCGGCGAGGAGCCCTGTTTGACCGCGATCCCAAGACTTCGGCTGCCGGAGAGACCAGTCCAGGCTTCCCTCCGAACCCGCCCTTCTCGGGCATCCCCAGAAGATAGAACTCAAAATCATTCGGCTCGACGTAATAATCGGTCGGCAACGTCTGTCCGGCCAGGTTCAACGGCTTTACTAAATGGGGCGTGACGATGATGACCAACTCGGTCTCATTTTTCTGGAACGAACTGCTGCGGAAAAGCGCGCCGAGGATCGGTATGTCGCCCAGGACAGGGAATTTCTTGACCGACTCTCGGACGTTATCTCTCAGGAGACCGCCGATGGCGAAGCTCTGTCCATCGGCCAGTTCGACGACGGTGGAAGCCCGCCTTGTGCTGATAGCCGGGATGGTGAATCCCTGAAGCCTGAGCGCATTCGCGAAATCCAATTCGGAGACCTCGGGCGCCACGTTGATGCTGATGTGTTTATCGCTCAACACGTTGGGCGTAAAAACCAAGCCGACTCCGAATTTCTTGAACTGAATCGTCACCACACCGAATGCCTGAGGAACGGGAATCGGAAATTCTCCTCCTGCCAGGAAGGCGGCTTCTTGACCGCTGAGTGCGAGCAGGGTCGGCTTGGCCAGCACTTTCAGTGCATTTTGCTCTTTCAAAGCATCAACAAAGCCTGTCCAGGACAGGCTACCGGTATTAAACCCAAACACGCCGTTGATCGCTGCGCTGACAGGTTGCTCGATGAGGGTGGCGGCAGGCCCGACTTGGGTCAGATTGGCCAGCGAGGTCAGTTGGTTCAGCAGGCTGATGCCAAATGATTCCGGACCCATAAAGTTGAAGTTGAATCCCAGCCGGCGGATCAGCTCCCGATTCATTTCCGCCACTCGCACTTCGAGCATGACCTGCTGGACTCCGCCGACTTGTAAGAGATTGATGACTTTTTTGGGCGCGTAGGCTTCCGCCACTCCCAGCACCTTCGTCATGGTCGCGGCGCTGGAAACGGTTCCGGAGAGTGTGACGTGGTCATGGTTGGCGGTCACGAGGAGAGCTTGCTCCTCGGGAAGAACACGGTGAAGATTCTCTTTCAGTCTGGTCAAGTCGGGACTGACCACGACATCAAACAGGGTTGTGACTTTGTCGGTTTCTCCCCAGAGTGTCAGGGTCGTCACACCCACTGTTTTCCCGGTGAGATAAATCTGCGTGGGAGACAGAATGACCGTGTCGGCGATGTCGGGGTTGGCAAGCGACGCGCGTTTGATTTGTGTGGGCATGTCAATGACCTTGGATTTGCCGACACTAAGCTCAAGCCGTTGCACCTCGCGGTTTTCAATCGCGATCTGCGGCGTCTTTTGCGCATGAACCAGGGTCGGAACGAGAAGCACGAGTGCCAGACCCCATGCGAGCACCGATCGGCTGTGTCTCATTGTGGTATTCCTCCGAGTTGTTATCATCTGGACACCATTTCTCATCGTGCCAAAACTAAAACTTTTGCGAGTTGACGGAGGTTCCTCTGATGACCTCGACCGTCACGGGCGCGGCTTCCGGCGGCGGGTTCTCGCCGACCGGATCGGGATAGACGCGCAGGAAGTTGAGCACCTTCTTCGGCGCATAGGCTTCCGCCACCGCCACGGCTTGGGACAGCTTTGCCGGGCTGGAAACCGTGCCCGCCAATGTGACATGGTCGTGTGAGGCGGAGACTTCAATATGGCCTTCGTCCGGCAAGAGCGCTACGAGTTGGCTTTCCAGTCGAGTCAAGTCGATGCCGACTTCCAAGTCGAAAATGGTTAGGACCTGGTCGTCTTTGCTCCACAAAGTCAAATTTGTTGTGCCGTATCCCTTGCCGGTCACATAGATCTGTCGGGGACTCAGCACGATCGCGTCGGCGATATCGGGATTGGCGAGGGATGCGCGTTTGATCGGCACCGGCACATCCACAATGGTCGATTTGCCCAATACCAATTGAAGATGTTGTGTGTCCTTGGCTTGTTGAGCGGCGTGGGTCCTGCTCGCCATCAGGAGGCATGAGAAAACCAAGCAGGCGATCAAGGTGGAAAGGATCAGTACCAGACTGTTTCTGATATCTCTCTGCAACCGTACACTCGTGTCCATAATGGCGACCTCCTAAAACTTGATCACTTTGCGTGTGTTGCCGGTGATGATTTCCACTTTGTAGGCGACCTCGGATGGGTCTTCTTTCTTCGGCGGACGGTAGGACCCTAGCAAGGAACCGACAGTGGCTCCTCTGGTCAGAATCTGTTCGGTATTGAGCGGATTGCGTAACGCCAATCGGAGACGACCCTGAGTCGAGGCCAGGGCCAATTTTTCGGCTTCCACGACATCCACTTCCACAGTGATCACTTGGACCGGCTTGGGTTCTTCGTCCTTGCCCTTTCGCTCCATCTGGGTGCCGGCTGCCAGGACCTTGATGTTCTCCAGGATGACCTTCGCGACGGTCTTGGCGGCTCCGGCGGATCCGGACGCGGGTTCGATGGTGACCATCACGTCCACTCGATCCGCCGGCTTGATGAACCCCGCCACGCCGATCACTTCGTCCACCTTCACGGACATGGCGCGTTTGTTTGGGTCCGTCACGGCCGCCACTCCTCCGGTCGTCGCTCCCACGGGCGCCAGCTTGGATTCGAGAATGGGCTCGTTCTTCTTGAGGTTCACGAGAAGGACACGGTCATGGAGAGTGTCAAGACTGGTGAAATGGCCATCCGGCAGGCTGCCGGCTGGATAGTCAATGACCTGGAACATCTCACGGGTTAATTTGGTTCCCCAGGTGAGGTCGGCTGCCGCCACTATCAGTCCGCTGGTTTGGAGTGTTGGGGCGGCGTGGACGGCGCGCCGATTCTCGACATCGCGCAGCCAGGAAAAGAGCATGACACTGGTAATGAGCGCCACCACCACGGCCAGACCCAAGAACAGCAAAGATCGAGAACGGTTCATTGACGTGCCTCCTTAACGAACGACCAATTGTGAGAGCAGCGTGCCCAATCCGATCACCAGGGCGTACCGTAGTTGCAGTTGTGATCTTGGTGTTACCGTGAAATCTGATTCTGGGTCCCCTGTCTGTGTGAGCAGCATGGTCTTGACGCGCTGGACGGTTTCTCGCAGTCCCCAATTGGCGATCATGGCGGCAGCCGCATACACTCCGCCTAGAAGGCCGGTCATTACGGCAACAGACAAAACGCCTGCCGGTCCCAGGATACTTCCGATTGCAGCCATCAGTTTGACATCGCCGGCTCCCATGCCCCCCATGACATAAAAAACCAGAAATAGCCCCAATCCGAGGCCCAAGCCCTCCAGGCTCATGATCAATCCACTTTGCCCATCGAACAAGGTATGGACGAGAAGGCCGCAAGCCATGGCTGGAACAGTCAACCAATTGGGGATCCGGCAAGATTTGAGGTCCGTCACCACGGCAATAAAGAGCACAGCAGCCAAGATGATTTGGAGAAGCGGCTCGGTCATTTCTGTCCCTTCGATTCGGCTCATTAGCTCGCCGCGCCGAACATGCCGGCGGCGGTGGCGAAAAGTTGGTTGACGGCGATCCCGACGCTCGTGACAGTCAAAGCAATGACGGCGGTGATCAACCCGACCATGAGGGCATACTCGGAAGCGGTCGCTCCTTCTTCCGTCGTAGCAAATAGTTTCATGGATATTCGCCTCATAGCATTCCTCTCATCGTCTATGGCTTTGCTGACTGGCCGGACTTGAAGTCCGGCCAGCTACGCTTGCGCGTGTGTCGATCAGCTTCCTGCCGCAACTGTTAGTGCATTGGCGACAGTCGTGAAAACTGTGTTGAGGTTGGTACCGATGATTGTCACGGTTCCAACAATGACCGCCGCGATCAACGCGACCATCAACCCATACTCAGGGGCGGTGGCCCCCTCTTCCTCTCTCACGAAACGCATAATGTGGTTCAACATATTGCTCACCTCCTTTGGATTCCCGTTCTTACCCGTGGCAACAAACAACCTGCTGCCTCAACTGCGGGTGGGAATGTTGAGGGAACTTTAGGATAACGTAGAATTTGGATCTATTCCGCAGAAGGTCTAAGACCTAGGTCTTGTACGTAGCTTATTGGGTCGCTGGCTTGACGCTTTGTCAATCATGCGGTACACATCCTCCGTGCTCCACAACCTATAACTATGAGACTGCCAATCCGCAGACCCTTCACCCTTACGCATGTTCTTGCACTATTTCTGGCTAGCATGAGTCTCGTTGCGGGCTGCGCCTCTCAAAAAGATTCACAGGTCCGCTTTGATCAAGGTGCGTACAATCAGATTCTGGAGCGTCAAAAGGCCGGATTGGCTATCGAAGAGGACACGCTGACAAAATTGCCGGAGATGGGTGGAGGAGAATATGAGCGCTTAGGGGATTTTCATGCGCAGCAAAACAATCTCGCCTTAGCTCTGGTTCAATACAACAAGGCGCTGGAGGCCGCTCCGACACAAGTCGGTATTCGATACAAGGTTGGTCTTTTGCTGCTCAAACAGGGCCTTCCGGACAAGGCCTACGAGCAGTTTGAAGAACTGCTTCGGTCTGAAACTCAGGCAGCGCTGGCTTACGAAGGAATGGGCCAGGCGCATTTCCAGATGGGCAATGATCGCGCCGCAGAGCGCGAGTTTCGTCAAGCGCTTGCCTTAGATTCCAAATTATGGAAGTCGCATAATTTTCTGGGCATCCTGTACGATCGTCAGAACCGGTATCGTGAGGCGATCGTCGAGTATCAGGCGGGTCTGACGTTGAAACCCGATGACGCGGCTCTGCACAACAATCTCGGCTTGGCCTACTATCTGGTTGGGCAGTATGAGGATGCGATCCACTCGTTTCAGCAGGCATCATTGAGAGGCGCGTCACAGCCGAAGATTCACAACAATCTTGCTCTCGCCTACGCCAAATTGAAACGGTATAGCGACGCGCTGGAGGCCTTTAAGAAAGGCGCGGACGGCGCGCAAGCGTATAATAACCTCGGCACCGTTTATCTAGGGTCCGATAACCCTCGCAAGGCGGTCGCTTGCTTTCAAAAAGCCATCGAGCTGCAGCCCCGCTATTATGCGAAGGCGAACGAAAATCTTGCTGTCGCTCAACAAACGCTTGCCAATTCATCTGCGCCCATGAATGGCGTTGATGGAAAAGACGCAGATTCCTGCCCGTAAGAGAACCCATCAATGCCGCGATGTTGCGGCTAGCCGGCACGGCGCGACCAGTCGCGTTCCATCGGACTGTTCATTGAGATGTCACCGTCTGAAAAACAGTTATCATTTACTCTCTCTCAATGTCTGGCTGCTAAAGCACGAACATCGATTGTGAACGATAGTGGGCTCTGCTCCAATCTTGTGAAAATCCCGTTGGGGACGCCAATACTTTAGTTAGGCTCCTTCCTGCCAGTAACTTCCCCTGGCCGCTTTTCCTGAAAAGACGCACTGGTTCGGCTGTTGTGGCCAGTGAGTGCCAATCTGCTCGGCATGCAAGACCAGTTCTGTTGCGGCGCCACAACCACCTACGGGGCGGTAGTCTCCGTCGGTACGGGGCTGCCGATTTGACCCCCGTGGAAGTGGATCAGCTCTCCGCCCGGCACAAGGATCTGAGGATTGCCCGCATTTGGAAAAATGCGCAGAAACGCGCGCTCTTGAACGTGTCCACGCACGTGGTCCAAGCGTACACCGCTCATTTGGGTTATCGGGCGACGGGCAAAGACATCACGTGGGCCGTGTTGGATACCGGCATTGCGGCCGCCCATCCCCATTTTGACACGGCCAAGAATATCACCAATCAATACGATTGCACCAAGATCGGGCCGCCGGTTGAAGGACAGGCGATTGATCGCGACGGCCACGGGACGCACGTCGCCGGGATTATCGCGGGACAGGGGGTTGATAAAGACCGACAGCCGACGCAGGTGGCCATGGCCTGAAGCCAAGCTTTACGGTATAAGGTGTTCGGCGACGATGGAACCGGAAACGTGGTGTGCCTGGCGGCCGGCAATGAAGGCCAAGCAACCATTCAACCCGGATTCCGCAGTTGAGATGAAGTTAGGGTGAGAAGCCATGCGCGTCTGGTGCCGTCCACACAGTCAGCAGGGTGGCCACACGGCCTTGAGTCTGAGGGGCGCCCTCCTCGTCAGCCTCCGTCAGGTCCCATTCGAACTGCGCCGCAATGGGGAGCCCGTCCGAGAGAGTGCGACGCTGCAGAAACTCCGGCCGCTCTTCACGGGGGACGGCGAATCGCACTCGGAGGGTTCGGGCCTGGGGAATCAGATCTGCGCCGACGAGAAAACACCAGGTCCCGCCCCGCCCGCAACCGCCGCTCAACCCAGCACACTGGCAGCACCGTTTCCCGGAAGCCCATGAGGAGGTTGTAGAGCACGCAGCCGGTTCGGAAGGCGGCATCCGTCGCATCAAACGACTGCAGGCAGAAGGGATCCAGACTCAGATCCTCCTTGAGGTTCCTTGATCCGATTCTCACGATCCGCCCGGCCCGCGTACATCCGGGTCACCAACTCGGCCGCATAGGGCACGGTGGTGACGAGGACCCGATAGGGGTAGCCCGGACACTCGATCAGCCGCCGCCCCCGCGCGTCGGGCCGCTCGGCCAAGGCTTGGCGCAGACAGGCAAACCACCGGGTCTGGCCGCGCCACACGGGCAACGCCGCCTCCGCATCGGCCACCGCCATGCCAGGCGCGCCGCCTCGCCAGGCCACTTCGGGCAGGCGATGCAGGACCAGCTTGCGCACCAGCGGGGTCAGTCGCGCCACAATGATATACGGCACGTCGCAGGCTTCCAGGTCCGCCAAAACGACGTCTGAAAACCCCCCGCATCGGCGCGGATCAGGCCAATCCGGTGTCCCCCCGGCAGCATCGTGAGGGCTTGCGCCAAGAATTCCCGCACCCCATTGGCGGTCCCCGCATGGCCGGCGCGCAGGGTCGCCCACAAGAGCCGGCGGCGTTCGCTCAGCCAGGCGACCAACGGATGGTGCGAGGGGCGGCCATGCTTGATCGGGTTATGCCCCTTCAGGCTCCCGCCTTGGTGGCCATAGCGACAGAAGACCGTGGAATCCAGGTCCAGCGTGTGGCCCAGGAGAATCGGCCGCATCGCCCCCAGCGAGAAGCGCATCAGGGCTTCCGAGACCTCGGTAGTGTTTAGCGACAATTAGAGCTGCGGGGTGCCCGCGCCTCATAACCGCCGGTCCTGTATCCTCTCCGCTCTACCAAGGGAGGGCGAATGGTCACGGACCGGCAAGTGAGGAGACTGATGATGGAACTCGGCACAG
>JBOHOS010000064.1:0-13968 GCA_050731295.1 Nitrospiraceae bacterium
GACACCGGCAGAAATTCGGTGAGACCTTCGACCACACCAAGGATGACCGCGAGTTCCGGTCCCCATCCTTGCATGTGACTCTCGGTCATCGGCGTCCCAGGAAAAATCGATCGGTCGCGAGCGGGCGGCATCATCACAGACTCCATCCGACGAGTCAAGGGGCGGAACTCTCAGCGATGAACGACAGGCGGAAATATCCGGGTTCGGCGAGAACGGGAACCGGCTCACGCGGCGTGCCGTCATGGCCATTTCCCCGCATGGCGCGGCCTTGACAAAATTTCTATGATCCTCTACACATCAACCGTTTATCGTACTATGATGGGATGGTCGATCCGCAGGGAAACGCAGGAGGTGTCATGAAAACGAACGTGGCGATGGGCATGATCGTTGCGGCGGTGATCGCGACCTCGGGATGCATGGTCAGCGAAAAGAAATACGTGGCCGCGGTCGAAGAAGCCGAAACCGTGAAAACGGATTTGGAAAAGACGCGCGCGCAAAAGACCGCGCTGGAGCAACAGGTCAAGGGGCTGCGGGACGCCAATTCCAAGATGACCGCCGACCAGGAATTTGTGTCAGCCGAGCTGCAGCGCATCAAGGACAGTCGAGAGAAAGAACGGTCCAGCATCGACGGCCGCACGAAAGAACTCGAGCAGAAAGTAAAGGATTTGAGCGCCCAACACCGGGCATTGAAGCAGGAATATGATGATGTCAAGAAACACAACGAGACTCTCAAGGCGACCGTGACCCGGTACCAGAAAGAGTTGAAAGAGCGGGAGCGGTCCCTGTCAATGCCCGCGCAGCCGGTGATTCCACGGTCCGCGAATCCCATCCCCTCACCCGTTCCCGCGCCGAAGGGGCCGGGTTCTCCATCGAGTTCGAAGGGTGATCCTTTCCCGCCATCCTCTTCCGGGTCTCGCTTGGCGCCGGTCAACGTCAATACCGCCTCAGCGGGCGATCTGGTGCTGTTTCTCGGACTGACGCAAGAGATGGCTGATCGCATCATCACCAATCGACCGTACAAAGTGAAAGGGGAGTTGGTCGCGAGGAACGTCCTTCCCAAAGCGACGTTCGATGAACTGAAAGACCGGATGACGGTCAACCCCTAATCCGTCAAAAGCCCTCCCTTCCCGGCGTCAACGTTGCGTCCGCGTGCGGAAGGCCCCGCTCAGGCGCCCCGGATTCGGTCTTGGGCGCCGACTCCGTGGATCGATCCCGATCCGCCGCCACCTTGCTCGACAGGCGATAACCCCGTAGAATGAGCAGAGTTTCTACGCGGGCTCGATACAAGGCACCCCTGAACATGCGCCGAGCTATTTGGATCATCAGTGTCCTTGCTGTCGGGTTGGCTATTTGGGGATACGTAGTTTTCAGCGGGGAACGAAAGCCCCAGATTCGATATCGGACGGCGCCGGTCGAACGTGGTCCCGTGATCTCAACCGTCACGGCGACCGGCACGATTAACCCGGTCACCACCGTCCAGGTGGGCAGCCAGGTTTCCGGTATGATCGAAAGCCTCCACGCGGATTTTAACTCCACGGTTAAGAACAAAGACGTGGTCGCGCGCATCGATCCCTTTCCCTATCGGGCCAAGCGCGACCAAGCGTCGGCCAATCTGGCCAACGCCAAGGCCTCCTTGGTCAAGGCGCGCGTGGACCTGTCCCAGCGAAAGCGGGAGCTGGATCGGGTGCAGGTCTTGTTCAAGCAACAATTCGTGTCTCAGAACGAAGTCGATGTCGCCGTGACGGCGCACGAAGGCGCGATTGCGCAACTCGCCGTGGCGGAAGCGGCGATAAAGCAGGCCGAAGCCACGCTCGAATCCGCCGAACTCGATCTGA
Organism: Nitrospiraceae bacterium; assembly: GCA_050731295.1. GTDB lineage: Bacteria > Nitrospirota > Nitrospiria > Nitrospirales > Nitrospiraceae > JBOHOS01. The sequence continues at coordinate 1,836 of JBOHOS010000064.1, forward strand.
AGTACACCGTGATCCGATCGCCGGTCGATGGGACGGTCATTTCTCGATTGGTGGAGGTCGGCCAGCGGGTGTCCGCAAGCTTCTCGATCCCCATGCTGTTTCTCATCGCGCAGGATCTGACCCAAATGCAGGTCGATACCAATGTCAGTGAATCGGACATCGGGGGGATGGCGGTCGGAAAGGACGCCATCTTCACGGTCGATGCGTATCCGGGGATGCGGTTCCAGGGCCAGGTCCGGCAGGTGCGGAATGCCCCGATCAGCGTGCAGAACGTCGTGACGTACAACGTGGTGATCGGCGTGGACAACAAAGACTTGCGGCTGAAACCGGGCATGACGGCCAATGTGTCGATCATCGTCGCTCGAAACGATCATGCGCTGAAGGTCCCGAACGCCGCCCTTCGATTTTCTCCGGCCAAGGCGGAACGGGCGGAAGGTGGGTTCCCGGGTGATCGTCCGGCGCCGGCTTCACCCTCCTCTCGCTCGAATGATCCTCGTCCCGACCTGGTCGGCGGTGTCAAGCAGGTGTGGAGACTTGATCCTTCCGGTGATCCGGAGGCCGTCCCGATTGAACCGGGCATTTCGGATGGAAACTGGACGGTAGTCGTCAGCGGGAACTTGAAAGAAGAAGATGAAGTGATCATCGGGATCGAATCGCCTCGCCGAGAGCGGAGGCCGGACACGCTTCCACCGGGGTTCGGATCGGGGCAGCCACGACGTTCACGAGACCGCGGCCAGTAGAGGATGCTGAAAAGGCCACCAGCTTCGTATCTCCTTATGTCTAGCTTCGCTGGATAGTCGCGTGATCATTTTATGGCCTCTCAACATACCGCCACGGGAGGGGCGCGTCTGGGCGCGCTTGGGGTTGGGGGGGTGGAAAGATAAGTAGCCTCGGCCTTTCGTTCGCTGCAGCCTTGCTGGACGGCTTTTTTGAGCATCCTCACTGACTCACATGGGCGCCCTCATTTCCTGCCACGACATTTCGAAAATCTACCGGCTTGGGGATGTCGATGTCCACGCGCTGCGGGGAGTCAGCGTGGAAGTGCAGCGAGGTGAATTCCTCGCGATCATGGGCGTCTCGGGCTCAGGCAATTCGACGCTGATGAACATTATCGGCTGCCTGGACACGCCGACCACAGGCAGCTACTGGCTGGATGGCCGCGATATTGCCCGGGCCGGCCCGGACGAGTTGGCCGATATTCGAAACCGGGAGATCGGCTTCGTCTTTCAGAACTTCAACCTGATCCCGCGGACGAGCGCCTGGGAGAACGTTCAGCTTCCTCTCTTCTATCGAGGGACTTCCTTCCGTGAGCAGCGAGCGTCGGCGGCGGCGGCGCTCGCCCGCGTCGGACTGGCCGGGCGTGAACAGCATTATCCGAACCAACTGTCCGGCGGCCAACAGCAGCGAGTGGCTATCGCCCGGGCCTTGGTCACCTCTCCATCGATCTTGCTCGCCGATGAGCCGACCGGAAACCTGGATACGGAGTCCAGCCAAGAAATTATGGCGGTGATCGAGAGCCTCAATCAGCAAGAAGGCATGACGATCATCGTCGTTACGCACGAACCGGAAATTGCGGCCTATACGTCGCGAGAAATTGTCGTGAAAGACGGGCAAATCGTGACCGATCGGTGGACGCGGGCGTGGCAGGCAGGGGGGGAAGCCGTCACATGATGGCCTTTGTCGTCATGACCATGCTGACCGCCTTTCGGGTGATCGGCCGGAACCGCCTTCGGGCAGGACTGACAATGCTCGGCATCATCATCGGTGTGGGGGCGGTGATTGCCATGGTGAGCATCGGGCAGGGGGCGAGGGCCATGGTCCGCGCACAAGTCGCTACGATGGGCACCAACGTCATCATCATCTTTCCCGGCGCGACCACCGTCGGAGGCGTGCGCGGCGCGCAGGGGGGGGCCGTCACCTTGACGACCGCCGATGCCGAAGAGCTCAAGAAGCGGATTCCCTTGCTGACCGAGGTGGGATGGGCAAAGCGCGATGTCATGCAAGTGGTCTATGGGAACCGGAACTGGAACGCGCCGGTCAACGGGATCTCGCCCAGTTACCTCACGATTCGAGACTGGTCCTATACCAGCGGGGGACCCCTCAGTCAGACCGACCAGGAGACGGCCGCCCGTGTCGCCCTGTTAGGGCAGACCGTGGTCGATAATTTGTACGAACGCGGAGAAGAGCCCGTCGGCTCCACGATTCGGATCAAGAACGTTCCGTTTCAGGTGATCGGGGTTCTCGCGCTGAAAGGGCAGTCGGCGCAGGGTTCGGATCAGGACGATATTGTGTTCATTCCCTTTTCGACCGCTGAACGAAAAGTTCTGGGCGCGACGTTTCTGGGATCAGTGGGGGCGCTCTTTGCGTCAACGAGTCATGCCGGGGATTTGCCTGAAGCTGTCGAGGCGATTCGCGAGGTGATTCGGGTGCGTCACCGCCTGCAGACGGATCAGCCGGATGATTTTACCGTGCGCACTCAGGTCGATATTGCCAAGGTTCAGGAGGGCGCCAGCCAGACGCTCACCGTGATGATGTTTGCCGTCGCGTCGATCTCGCTCCTGGTCGGCGGGATCGGCATCATGAACATTTTGCTGGTGTCGGTGACCGAGCGTACCCGCGAGATCGGGGTTCGGATGGCGGTCGGCGCCAAGCGCCGGCATATTCTCGCGCAGTTCCTGATCGAAGCGATGGCCCTGAGCCTTGTCGGAGGTGTGCTGGGTATCGTGTTCGGGATCCTCGGCGCGCGTGTGACCACCGTGGTGGCGGGATGGCCCACCATCATTACGCCTGAGTCGGTGGTGGTCGCCTTCTTCTTCTCTCTTGCCGTGGGGCTGTTCTTCGGCCTCTACCCTGCCAATAAAGCCGCTCGTCTCAACCCCATTGAAGCTCTGCGCTATGAATGAACCAGCAGTCGACCGAGCATGATTCAAAACAAGTTCCCAATGTGAAAGCCTTCATCCTCAGCATCCAAGGTCCGCACAATTGAGCGTGCCGTGGCCTCGGGGAAATCACTGGAAAGATCAACGCGCACCGGGGCCTGATAGGGGTTCCCGTTCTTGTCGCGGATGATCGTGACGACCGGCCTGAGCAATTGCCTCGCAGCGATTTCGGTTACAATTCCGCGCTCCCCCGTGTTCAACTCGACCAAACTATAGACGGGATACACGCCGATAGTCTTTATGAACAACGAGACAAGTTTGGTGTCTACCCGGTTCATTTGTGCTTCTTGATAAAGGCGGCTGAGCGCGAGATGAGGGTAGGGCGAGGCGTCAAACTGTCCGGTCACAAGTTCATGATACCGATCGACCACGCCTACGATTCGACTGGCTTCGAGCACCTGTTGTTCCGGTGATGTCTGCTCCGGGCCTGTCGGGCTTGCAGCGGCATGATGACCTTCGACGATCCGCAGGACGTCATGATCGAATCCCTGGCGCTCCAGTAAGACCGCGCCAAGACGGCCATGGCTCTCATAGCGCGCCTGATCCGAATGCGCACGAGCGCCCCGCCATAAGTGACGAGGGAGTTGCAGCAGCCCAACGTCGTGAAGCAAGGCGCTGGTCGCGAGATTGTGAAGCGGCATGAAGGTATATCCGGCCGCCTGGCCCAAGGTCAGCGCCAGGGTGCACACCGACAAAGCGTGATCGCTCAGGGAGGGGTCGAATTGCCCGAATCCCTTGACGGCGATGAACGCCGCCGGGTTCGTCAAGGTCTTTGTGACGATGATGATTTCTCGAACCAAGTCTCGCACCTCGTCGTTCTGCACAATCCCGCTGGATCGGACGCGCTCAAAAACGGTTCGTACCGATTCGGTCAATTTCTCGCGCGCCTCTCGCGCGACACGTAAGTCCTCGGCCAAGGCTTGAAAGGTTTGAACCTGCGGCGTGGTCGACTCTTGCGATGACCCGGCGGGGATGGATGCCGAAGCGGGAGGGATGGCCGCGGAGATAAGAGTGGCCGGTGTGTCGATGTCGAGGCCGCGCGACGGGTCGATCGTGACTTCTCGAATTCCGGTGCGTGCCAATGTGTCCAGTTGAGATTGAGCTCGGACAAGAAAGCGGTGTCTTAAGAAAGGAGTCTTATACCAAGGGCAATCGAGACGAGTCACATACATACCGACTTTCAGTGAGTCCACTGGGATTCGTTTCGCGGCCATCAAACATACCCACGAGGCTGCAAGAGGCAGGCAAAAGGTACTCTCCGCGTTCGACGTCGGTTAGCCGATCTTGCCGTGAGCGGTGGGGCCGAGGCTGATTTCAACGCCCGGTGAATCCGTGCTCACATTTTTGTAGAGATGAATCTCGAAAACCCGACTGTCGTTAAGCCCCAGCGCTTCGCAGAGAGCGTCCTGAGTGATTTTCAGCCCGCCATCCACGTCCCGGCGTAGCGGAGAAGGAAACCGAAAACGCATGGAGAGGGCCAGGTAATGGGAACGCAATACCTGCAACAAGACATCTCGATGCGGCGAACATGCGAGTCCTAACAGAACAATCCGTCCGACCTCCTCTTTATAGCGGCGCCCGGCTGAGGAAAGAATGCGACGGCCGTTTACCGTCGCATATTGATGATTAATGCTGGGCGGGACCGGCAATATGAGCGCGAGGCGGTCGGCTGAGACGGAGGCGGAGGGCAGAAGGACGGGGAGGGGTGCGATCGATCGGAAGCGGCGTCTGGGCGGACGACGGGAGGGCACAAGGGAAAGGGTCTCCTGATCTCGCCCTTCTTGTTTGAGGGATCGAGGAGTCTGATCTGTACGATAGGTCGCCAAGCGGAGAGGAATCGGCGTTCGGCCTGAGGGAGGTCTGCGTGGCAGGTTCAGCCTCGGCGTTAGAGGAGATTGAGGATCTTACTCAAGTTCTGCTCGTACTTATCCTCGGTGCGGCTGACATACCGCCGCCACTCCGATGGGTTCCAGACTTCCAACCGGTTATAAAGTCCGACCAGAATAATTTCCTGGTCTTCATCCACCGGCACACTCTTGCGGAGCCGTCCGGGAATCAAAATGCGGCCGGTCTTGTCCACCTCCGACGTGCCGGCTTCCGAGACAACGAAGTGCATGAAGAGCCTGCTTTGATCCTCATCCAATTTCGCTTTCGTTCGCTCCAAGACCTTTTCCCATTCGGCCGTGGAATACATCCAGAGGGACTGTTCGGCGCCCTTGAGAAAAATCACTCCGTTGCCCTCAACCTCCAACCGTTCTCGAATTGGAGAGGGAACCAGAAAACGACCTTTCTCATCGACTTTGCAGAGATATTCTCCGGCAAACATGGGTGGCCCTCCCTATGTCACCTGTGCGTGTGATGCGCTGCGGCTTTTCGACGAACCCATTGTTCCAGGTCGGATCGCACAAAACGCCATTCTTTTCCCAGCTTGAACGCCGGCATGTGCTGCTCTTGAATGTACCGGTAGAGCGTGCGCGGCGCGATTTTGAGATAGCGACACGTCTCGGTGGCCGTGAGTAGTTCGTCCTTGGATGACCCTGGCATCGCAGGTTGTAGACACGTCGTGGAATGGTCCAGGTAGTGAGAGCGCCATCCTAACAAAGTTGCCGGCGATGTCAAGCGATTATTCTTGCCAATGCCGGTCAATCCATGTCAGAGAGGTCCGATTCCGCCGCGCCATCGCCGGCCTCTTCGAGCGCTTGCTCGAAATTGTCCCCGAGGTCCTCTCCCATCTCACGCCCCATTTTTCTCATGAATCGCGCCATGCTCTGCGGATCGTTTTCATCCATATCTCCGAATTTGCTCGGGTCGGTCATGGCGTCGAGTCTGGCATCTTCGGATTTTGGAGCGGAAAACTTCGACATCAGCCGCTCCAACTTGGCGCTGTGGCAGTATCGGCACACCGGAGGCGCGGGGTTTCTGGCATTGAGAATCAAGAGGCTATTGCGCTTCCCACAATCGCTACAACGGTATTCATAGATCGGCATGACTTTACTCCGTGTCCGAAAGACAAACATTTAAAACGTTAGCAACAGGCTTCAAAAAGGCCTAGATGGTGCGCGCCAGCGTACACACGTATACATCGGAGGCCCCTGCTTTTCGGAGCGTTTTCGCGCATTCGTTGACCGTCGCACCGGTCGTCATGACATCGTCGATCAGGAGAATTCGTTTGCCCAGAACTTCGGCAGGACGAAGGACAACAAACGCCCGTCGCAGATTCTTCAGCCGGACCGCGCGGCTGAGTTCGGTTTGCGGCGGCGTGTGGCGCGAACGTATCAGATTATCATAGGAGAGGGGAAGCCGCAGTCGGCGGTTCAGGCGGTCAGCCAGGAGGAGCGACTGGTTATATTCGCGCTCTCTCAGGCGAGCGGGATGCAGGGGGACGGGCATCACGACATCGACATTTGGAACGGGCAGCGGGACATCCATCAATAAATCGCCTAAGGCCCCGGCTAAGGCGACTTTCTTCTGATACTTGAACAGCCGTATGGCATCATGGAGCGGCTCAATGTAAGGATAGAAAGACCATGCCTGCGTATAGGCCGGCGGCTGCATGCGGCACGGGCCGCAGAGATGATCGGGGCTGAATACGAGGGTTTCCCGGGATGAGAAAGGCCGGCCGCACCGAGGGCATGCCGGACCGCCGAGCGGTTGAATCGTGCTCCAGCATGACCGGCAGAAAAAGGGAATGGGATCATCGGCCAACGGCGTGCTGCATGCGGCGCAATCAACCGGCAGCACTGCGTGGAGAAAGCGTCGAGTCAAGGCCGCGACAGTGAACATCTCTAATCAGCAGACCTGTCTATTGGTATTTCTTCTAAGGAAAACCGAGGCGGACTGTCAAGGGTGCGCGACCGTTGAGCGGCAGCTACGCCCGCCGGCGTGCCGGTTCTTGTGACCCGTCGCATGGGTATGGTATACACGGCAACTTGCTGAGGCAGTAGGATATGGACGAAAGAGCGCGCGTGGGGTGGGCGGGTGTAATCGATCCCACGGGAAAAGAGCTGGTCTTGGCCAGCTCGGGGCGGGTTGGGTGAAATAGCTTGCTGGGGCCGGCGTGTGAATCGATCAAAGAGCGCGTCCTGCACGCGTTCGGGCCATGGGAAAGAGGCGCGCCCCAGCGCGCCTAGGGTTCGGCCGGGTGGAGTAACGGGTGCGTATCGCCTGGGGTTAGGAGGATGTGATCGGCAAGATGGTGAGTCTCCATCGTGTATCCAAGGACTATACGCGGGGAAGGTCGGTCATTCACGCGCTTGCCGATGTCGACCTGCATATTTCGTATGGAGAATTTTGCGCAGTCATGGGCCCAAGCGGCTGCGGGAAAAGCACCCTCCTGAATCTGATCGCCGGCCTCGATGTGCCATCCGCCGGAGAAGTGATGCTCGACGGCCGATCGACCACCTCGTTCACCGACGCTCAGTGGACGAACCTTCGAAGACGTGTCATCGGGATCGTCTTTCAGGCGTTTCATCTGGTGCCGGGCTTCTCAGTCGGGGAAAATGTGAGCTTACCTCTGGTGTTGGACGGCCAGGCCGGTCCGCGTGTCCGGCAACGGGTCGGCGAGAGCCTCGAGCTGGTGGGCCTGGCGCATCGCGAACGGCACCGGCCCGCTGAGTTGTCGGGCGGGGAGCAACAGCGCGTCGCCATTGCGCGAGCCTTGGTGCATCGTCCCCGATTGGTATTGGCCGATGAACCGACCGGAAATTTGGATTCGAAAACCGGCGCGTCCATCGTGGGACTTTTGAGATCGGTCCAACAACACACCGCGCAGACCGTCATCTTAGCGACTCACTCCTCGATGGCGGCGCAGGAGGCCGATCGCCTCTATCGGATGAAGGATGGCCGGATTGAGCCGAGCTGAGGAAGGACAGACGCGGCCGGAGCCCGCCATCGACCTGTCCACCACGATTGCCGGTGTTCGCTTCGTCACCTGCCTGATGAATGCCGCCGGCGCGCGTTGCGTGACGGAGGACGAGCTGCACGCCTTGGGTCGGTCCTCCGCCGGCGCCATCGTCACGAAGTCCATGACGGTGGAGCCGCGCACCGGAAATCCAGAACCGCGGTACTACGGGTTTCCCGGAGGCTCGATCAATTCAATGGGGCTTCCGAACCTTGGATATCTGGCCTACGCGCGTGTCATTCCCGACCTTCGGCAATACGGCAAACCCGTGATTGCCAGCATTGCGGGGTTCAGCGAGGCCGATTTTCTCAAGATCGCGACGGCCATCAATGACAGCCGCCCGGATCTGATCGAGATCAATCTGTCCTGCCCGAATATTCCGGGAAAACCTCAAATCGGCTATGACGCGGAGGCTTCCGAACGATTGCTCGCGCAATTGCGGCGGGTCGTATCGGTCCCGATGGGCGTCAAGCTCCCGCCGTACTTTGATCCCGCCCATCACGAGCACATGGCCAACGTGCTGAGGCGGACGGGCGTGGATTTTCTGTCGCTCATCAACTCCGTCGGCAACGGTTTGGTCGTGGATTCCGAACGGGAGTCGGTCGTGATCAGGCCCAAAGGAGGATTCGGCGGCCTCGGCGGCTCGCTCATCAAGCCCGTGGCGCTTGCGAATGTGCGGGCGTTTTGGAAGCAGTTCGACGGGCGGCTGCCGATTATCGGCACGGGTGGGGTCATGACCGGAGCCGATGTCTTTGAGCACCTGCTCTGCGGAGCTTCCGCGGTACAGGTCGGAACGGTGCTCGTTGAGGAAGGGACTGGGGTCTTCGATCGGCTGGGTCGCGAACTCACTCAGGTGCTGACCCGAAAGAGCTATAGGTCGGCGTCCGCTTGTCGGGGAACGCTCAAGGAGTTGTAAACGGTCACTTGTGGTAGCTCTTGGGCAAGAGGCGCATGACCAGCGCTTGCCGAAGAAGTTGCGCGACATTCCGCACGCGAAGACGGCGCATTAAATTAAACCGGTGGACTTCAACGGTCCTCACGCTGATTTTGAGGTGGCCGGCGATCTCGCGGTTCGTCAAGCCTTGCGCGACGAATCGAAGGATTTCCTTTTGCCGCGGCGTGACCGGGTGCGGTGAGGTGAATTTCGCCTGAGGCAGAGCTTTCAAGGGTTTTTGCATCGTGCTGGGTTTGCGCGCTGGTTTGGATGCGGCCCGGCGCATGTGTAATATCCCCAGTCTACCAAACACGTCCTTTTCCTGTAAACACACCTCTGCAAAAAATTTGAACGAGCCGGGGCGGTCATTCGCGAGAGGTCCATCCTTCTGATCCGGTCTGAGCCATGCTGAGAGCCATTCTGCTGATCGTCTCTCGCCACGTCTTCTCGCGATCGACGCGCACGCTGCTGACGATCGTGGGGGTGGGATTGGGTGTGGCGGTGTCAGTGGCCATCCGAGCGGCCAACGTCGAGGTCTTGCGATCGTTCGAAGAGACCGTCATCGCCGTGGCCGGCCGCGCCACGTTGCAGGTCTCCGGCGGCGAATTGGGCCTGGACGAACGGATCATTGAACGCTTGAGGCAGCATCCTCACATCAACGCCGCGACGCCCGTGATCCAGGCCGGTGCAAGACTCGCAGAGGGACCGCATCGCGGCGAATCGTTCACGCTCATGGGGCTGGATCTCCTCGAGGCCAGTGACGTGAAGGGCTTTCACGTGGAGACCGGCGATGAGGCCGATTCACGGCTTGAGCACCTGCTGTCCTCGGATGCCGTCTTTCTTGGGTCTCGGTTGGCGGCGGATCTAGGTGTGCGGGCCGGCTCTTCGCTCACCATTGCCATGGGCCTCCGCACGTATCGTGTGGTGGTCACGGGCATCGTGGAGCCTGAATCCGCGCTATCCTCCGCTTGGCAGCACATGGGCGTCATGGATATCGCCGCCGCTCAAGCGCTGTTCGGATTGGTGGGGCGGCTTGACCGCATCGACGTGGTGACCAAGCCCGGCTATTCCATTGAGCAGATTGCCCAGGAAATCAAGACGCTGCTTCCACCGGGCATCAGTGTCACTCGACCATCCCGGCGTAACGAACAGGTTGAACGGATGGTCCGCGCTTTTCAACTCAATCTGACGATGTTGAGCGCCGTGGGGTTGTTGGTGGGACTGCTGCTGGTCTACAACACCATCTCCTTTTCGGTCGTCCAGCGCCGGCGGGAGATCGGGATGCTGTGCGCGCTCGGGATGCCGCGTGGAGGCGTCAGCGCCGTGTTTCTGGGTGAAGCGGCTCTCATGGGACTCATCGGCGGCACGATCGGCGGGTGGCTGGGAGTCTTGTTGGCCAGAAGCCTCCTCTCGTTGGTGAGCCGGACAATTTCCGATCTCTATGTGCCGGTGGAGACGACGGCCGGCGGGATCGAGGACGGTGTCATGTCGTTTCTGCGCGTGCCCCTGTCGGTGTGGATGCAAGGCGGTCTGCTCGGGATGGTCGTGTCGGTCGTGGGTGCGATCAGTCCGAGCCTGGATGCAAGTCGAACCGCGCCGGCGAGGGCGCTGGCGCCCGGAGACTACGAGGCCAATCAGAGCACGCGCGCCGGACTGTTGGTGTGGATCGGGGTCGGCATGCTTGTCATGGCCGGCCTGCTGGCCTTGCCGGGCCCCGTGGCCGGAGTTCCGGTCTTCGGCTATGTATCGGTTCTGTGCTTGCTGGTCGGACTTTCCTGTTTCACCCCGGCCGTGGTGCGTCGATTCGGCGGCCTCATATCGATGAGATCAACGCCGACTCAGCCGGCCGGCCCTGTGTGGGGCACGGTGAGAGCCCTGGCGCAACTGGCCGGCGATCAGGTGGGGCGCGCGCCGGGAAGGAATGCCGTCACCATTGCCTCCATGATGGTGGGGATTGCGATCATGGTCGGGGTCGGCACCATGATCGGGAGTTTTCGCCAGACTGTAGAGATCTGGATTCACCAAACCGTCTTAGCGGATCTGATCGTGGCGCCGACGTCCTGGCTGCAGGGGGACGACACCGGGATGCTCGCTAAACGAATTCCGGTGGCCTGGGCCGATCACGTGGCTGCAATCCAGGGTGTGGGAGCCGTGGACACGTATCGAGAGCTGACCGTGGAGCTCCGGGGCCAGCCGGTCGCCCTTGTGTCGCGCGATCTGCGGTTGCACGCCGAGCGAAGCCGCTATCTGTTTCTCTCGGGTGATTCAGCCGGCACGCTCGAGCGAGCCGCGGCCAATGAGGGGGTCGTTGTCTCAGAAGTGCTGGCGCGAACCTACGGGCTTCGAGTAGGCGGCTCAGTCCGCTTGATGACGCCGTCGGGGGAGCGTGAGTTTCAGATTCAGGGCGTGTTCTACGACTATGCCACCGATGGGGGCAAGGTGGTCATGGACCGGGCCTTGTATCGACGGATCTGGCAGGACGAGACCACGACGGTTCTGGCCGTGTATCTGGCCGAAGGAGCTGACCACGAGCAGGTTCGCCATCGGATAAGAGATCGGCTCCGGGACATTGCGCCGGACAGCCAGCCGGGGATCATCAGCAATGGAGAACTGAAAGAAGAGATCCTTGCCATTTTCGACCGAACGTTCGCAATCACGTATGCCCTGGAATTCATCGCCGTGGCGATCGCCGTGTTGGGGATTATCAACACGCTGTTGACATCCGTCCTTGAGCGCCAGCGCGAGCTGGCCACCCTGCGCTCGATCGGAGCGAGCGCCGGACAGGTTCAAATCCTGATGTTATGCGAATCGGTCTACTTGGGACTGTTCGGAGGGATCCTGGGCGTGGTCGCCGGGGTGCTGCTTTCCGTTTTGCTCATCGAAGTCATCAATAAACAATCGTTCGGCTGGACGATTCAGTTGACGCTCTCGGCAGGATTATTGTTGAAGGCGGTCGGCCTCGCATCGGCCGCGGCGCTCGTGGGCGGGTACCTGCCGGCGCGCTGGGCGAGTAGGCAGGTAGTGGCGGACGGCCTCCGCTACGAATGACGGCTGCTGAAAATGGCGCTATTACACCCGCCCACCCCAGGTGCGCCAAGACGCACCCCTTCCCGAACCTTCGTTCTCAATTGCGCGTCCCCCTCAACCTACTCACCCTGTACGCATCGGGGGCCGCGCCCCCTGCGGCCTTGTACGGGAAAGGACGCGTCTTGGCGTGGCAGGTGAGGGCGGGTAGTATAGGTGACTTTTTGAGGAACCTGTTGCAGAATATATCAGTTACGTTGAGGTGAAAACGTTCAGTGAAGGCCTGGTCGGAATTTGAGTCTCACCGCCCGATTCAGTCTGCTCGCAATCCACTTC
>JBOHOS010000065.1:0-1287 GCA_050731295.1 Nitrospiraceae bacterium
ATGTGGCGGGGCGCAGCCTCAGCGACCTCAATCCGAGCACGATCCTGCTGAACGGGAGCGTGCCGATCATCGCCGGCTCTAATACCACCGCGGGTGGAGTCCTGACGGTGCAGTTCAGCAAAGCGGCGGCGGTGACGAGTCTGGGGACGCCGATTCCGGGCCTCTACCATCCGACGCTCCAAGGGCGGTTCGCCAACGGCGATCTCGTCACGGCGCAAGCGCCGATTACCTTGGTCAATGCGACGATGGTGACGATCGACATCATGCCGGGCACCTCGCCGAATCAGATCAATCTGAAGGCGAAGGGGGTGCTGCCGGTGGCCATTCTCAGTACGGCGAGCTTTGATGCCACGACGGTGGATCCGGCGACGGTGATTCTGGCGGGGGCGCCGGCCAAGCCGAAGAAGGGCGGCCAGCCGCAATTCTCGACGAAGGATGTCAATGGCGATGGGCGACTGGACTTAGTCGTGCAAGTGCTCACTGAGGAGTTAGCGCTCAGCGCCGGCGCCACACAGGCCGTGCTGGAAGGCAAGACGTTCTCGGGCACGCCGATCATCGGGGCGGATGCGGTCCAGATCGTGCCGTAGAGAAGTTCAACTATTCGGGACGGCTACGTGGCTTCGCTTGCATGGTCATTGATGCCATCAAACCGATGCAATCCTTGCGCTTCCGATGTGTGCCTTCGACCTGTGGAGGAACGACAGTCAACGTTACACTTGCGGGGCGGTCAGAGGAATGAGAATCTTTCGAACCGGATCAACGCCAAGATTCAGGCCCTCCAAAGTGAAAGCCCCAATCAGTATGAGATCGGTAGGGTTACCGCAAAGGACGACAGTGGGAGTGACGTCATCATTAATGATAATTTCCGCCGAAGCGACTTGTTTGGATACAACCGCCCCATCGGCATACTGAACGCGCCGGGTTCCAAATGGTCGGATGCCGATCTCTTCCAAAAGAGCCTGTGGAACTTGAGAAAAATGAGCGCCGGTATCCACCAGGCCTTCTAATTCAAGAAATCGATCACGGTCTGCCGGATTGCGGATTATGAACTTCATATGAAATGTCCCCATCTGGTTCGCATTTTAATGATGGCAGCACGGGCAGTCAAATTTTCATTCCGTCCCTATTCCGCGGTATTGTGGCGAACAGCTCGCTTACTCCGTCCTACGCAAACAAATAAACACAATTGTTGATGGGTTGCACATGCGATTTTGGAGGCAGTGAAGCGTCCTAAACGTTCGCATGGTTCTTGGCCGGCGAAGCGACGCGTGGAAACCTATACCCCTC
>JBOHOS010000066.1:0-15208 GCA_050731295.1 Nitrospiraceae bacterium
GAGTGATTTGTTTGCGGTTTTGGCTTCAGGTGAAGTCGGGACCGTATCGGTTCCCGCCACAGCCAATTGCTGCACATAATCACCGCCCCACGCGATCGGCATTTCCATCGTGATTTGCGGTAGTTCCATTTTGGCCAGCCACTGTTTGCCGTCGATCCGCATGGGACGATGGTTGACAATGTGCAGCAGCTTGCCGAGCCCAGATGGGTCCCAGCCGTAGCGAACCGGCGTGCCAAACGTAACGACATCAAGCGAGACACCGTTCAGCACGGTTGGCGACTGAATCAAGCCTTGGATATGCTCAAGAGTTTTTAGGACGTCCGGCCCGGCCGTGGAATTGAGCACCTCTAAGAATCGTGCCCGGCCGGCTGATTCCCCTGGAGCGAGAAGATTGGAGATCAATGCCGGCAACAATCCTGCCTGACCATGCGCCTGGACCAGTATTCGATCCCCGGCGCCGAGTTTGAGTTCATCACAGACTGTTGTCAGCCTGTTGATCAGATGAACTGCGGCATGAGCACGGCCCAGATGGTGGTGTTCACAGGACCAGAGGATCCGGAGAGTAGATATTGGGATTGGGACATTCCGACTGATTGCCTTGCCGAACAGATTGACGTAGGCGGTTGTGAAGTTGCCTGCGTCACTGGTATGTTCATCCAGCAGAGACTTGATCGGGTCGTCATCCTGAAACGGCGGGCGCGGCCCACCGTGTAATTTGGGCAAGCCGTTCGTTTCTTCCCGCATGAGGGCCAGTAAGGCGTCGATGCCTGGAATTCCTCGTGAATACCCGCGTTTGAGGCCGCCGGCTTCATCCAAACGTTGGATGCCGAACGGGTCGGTGCTGAGAAAAGTGCCGTGAAGAAAGACCACAGCGCGCACCCGGGCGTCAGCAAGTTGCGTGCCGAGAGTAGCCATCGCGTCTTGCCATGCCGGTGAATCGGGGGATGCGCCGGCGGCATATTCTCGATATCCGACTCGATCGCCGGGGTCCGTCCGGGTATAGACCGCATGTTGAAACTCGTTGCTCGGAGGCATGTGAAGTCTTTACCTGAAAGTGGGAAGCGCACGCAATGGGGTGCTATACTGGAAAAAGATTGTACGTGAGGGTTTCTTCTTTCGGACGATTGCAAGCTTTTATAGATTGGTTTTAAGATCGTCTCAGTCTTTGGCCGCTGAGGTGATGTATGTATCCGGAGATCAGAGGGTGGCTTTTTCTCCTCATGTGCTTGGCTCTCTTCGCCTTCATTTGTTTAGCTGCCGGTCTCGCTTCGTTCATGAGCCCCGTCCGATGGAGTGAAAGGAACAGGCGCTAGCCGCCGAGTGAAATCCCATGTTGGACCACAGGGTTTCTCGGCGGACGCGCGTTCGCGACACGATCGGATACTGGCTTTCCGCCCTCTCCTCTCACTTCTTCAACCGCTTTCCTCTCTACGATTACGGCCTTGATTCACCAACGCTGACACGTATTGCGTGCCGGCATTCCCCGTTGGCCGGACGGCGAGCCGTGCAGCTCAGCGATCTGCACCTCGACTCTTATAAGCCGAGACATGATGCGATTCTGAACACCATCGCGGAACTCAATCCCGACTGGATTTTCATCACCGGAGATCTGCTCAACATTCCTCGTGGTCTTCCACACCTGTTCCGGTTCCTGTCAGGCCTGCGGGCGCTTGCGCCGGTGTATCTGACCCTCGGCAATCATGACCACGCCAGCGGAGTGCCGCTGGACCGATTTGTCGAGCTGGCCGACCGTCACAAGCTTCACCTGCTAATGAACCAGGCTGTGTTCATTCCGATGCCGTCCGGCGAACTTGCCATCAGTGGACTCGATGATCCCTCAACCCATCGTGCTGATCTTCGATGCATTCCGTCTCCCATGCCCGGACGATTCACAATCCTGCTGGCCCATGCCCCCAATGTGCTCGATCTCCTTGATTCGGGTCATGCGGTGGACCTCATCCTTTGCGGTCACAGCCACGGTGGTCAATGGCGGTTCCCGATCATCCCTCCCTTTTGGTTGCCGTATGGATGCAAGGGGCGCTCACATGGCCACTATCATCAGAATGGTCACACGATGCATGTAAATCGCGGCATCGGATGGTCACTCCTGCCGATACGGTGGAACTGTGCGCCGGAGATCGTCTTGATAGAATGGACTGAAGGTGCAGTCGCGGATGCCAAACAAAGAATTAATGAGAAGCCTATTCCCCCAACGCTGAGACCCCAGGCCCCCCACCGGTCCTTTCCCTCTTTCAGCTAGAGTTCTGACCCTTGCCTTCCCGAAAATTGGCGTGTTAAGTTACTTCTTGCCCTGATCAGGGCATCTTCCCTTGGGGGCAGAGGTATGGCATGAATCCGATTTTTCGTTCTTGTTTCAAACTCTTCTTGCTGGCAAGTTTGATTGGCTGGACCATGTCGCCGACGGCCGGACTTGCTAAAAATACCCCGCCTCCCGCTGCCCGGGATGTCCAACCTGAGCATGTCATCCTTGTCGTCTTTGAGGGAGTCGGGCAGGAATCACTGAAAGGCGGGTCCATGCCGGTGGTCGGTCGTCTTGTGAAGGACGGATCCGTGACCTGGTCCGCCACGGCGGTCAACCCGCCGCTGCAGTTGCCGACCATGGCCTCATTGTTGACGGGGATGCCGGTCGAAAAACACGGCATCACGTGGAATTCCTTTGATTTCATTCGTGGCTACCCGCGGCCGCCGACCCTCTTCGATTATTTGGATTTAAGCGGCGGGAAGGACAGCGCGATTTTTTTCATGGACGAGGCGATGTATCAACTCGCCAAGCCGGAGCCCTACACCGATTATCAGATGTGCGGGCCAATGAAGCCGGAATGCAGCACGGCTACGGTCGTGGGTTATATTCGCGACTACTTCCGTAAGGCCACCAGCGGCCATGGACATGGGCATGCGATCCTGTCTCTTCCCCATGTCTTGGTTGTGCATCTGCCGGAACCGGCGCGCGCCGGAGCAGCGCAAGGATGGAACTCCAAAGCGTACCGTGACGCCCTCAAAACCGTGGATGCCGCAGTCGGGTCCATTCTGGATCTCTACAGAGAGCTTAAACTTTTGCCGCGTACGACTGTGATGGTGACGTCGCTCAGTGGAATAGGGGAGGAAAAGCCGGGCGGAAACGGCCATCGGACGGAGGATGCACTGCCTCGCGTTCCGTGGATTGCGTCGGGCGCCGGCATCAAGGCAGGACATGTCATCAAACAGCCGGTCTCTAGGTTGGACACCGGGGCGACGATGCTACGAACGTTTGGACTCGAAACCCATACCGAATGGGAGAGTCGCCCAGTGGAAGAAATTTTCCGGGCTTCCAGGCCGGCAAGACCGGATCATGATGAAACGACCGCGAAGCAGCCATAGTCTGTTGCGCGGGGCCCAACCGTTGAAGGAGGCCGTCGCGCGAGAGCTAGGCAGGGTTGCTGTGTGTCTGTTCGCCGGACTCCTGAGCGGACTTTCGCCCTGGTCGTTGGTCAACGCAGCGCCGCCATCCTTGCACACCAAAGAATACATTATCACGGTCGACGCCACAGCGCTCACCCCGCCGACCCGCTGGCAGGTGCCGGGCATCACGACTATGATCATGACCATGGACCCGGACAGCACCGAGGCCTTACGGACGACGTCTCCTCATGATCTCAAACTGAAGCCGGGAGCCTATCGCTTTGGGACGTTTACGTTTGATTTTCCGTTTGTCGTGACCTTGGACGGAGCGCTTGAGTTTGCTTCGTCGCTCGACCAGTGCGTGTCCGGACGGGGCACGCAACGCCTCGTGGTGCAATGTAGCCGCACGCAGCCTTATGGCGGCCAACCCGACTATTAAATAACGCAGGATGAAGTGAGGATCATGCCATGTCTCAGGCTGTCGATGACTTACTCGAAGCGCTAGAAGACGCCGACGACGCCACGCGTGAAGATGCCGCCAAGGCGCTGGCCGAACTCGCCGATACGAGCACGCTCGAGCCCTTGCTGCAAGCCTGCGGCGATGACTACTGGTCCGTCCGGTCGCATGCCGGGTGGGGGGTGGCAAAGATCGGAGGGCCTCGGGCGGTCGACGCGCTGGTCGGTCTGTTCAACGATCCGATCATGGAGGTGCGCAATGAGGCCGTGGTGGCGATGGTCTACCTCGGCGCGGCGACCGTCGAGCGATTGATCCAATGTTTGAAGGACGAGAGGTGGCGCGTTCGCGAGCATGCCGCCAAGGCGTGCGGTGAGATCAGAGATTTCCGTGCCGTGGAATCGCTCATCGTGGCCTGCCGTGATCGAGACGGAGCGGTCAAGAGCGCGGCTGCCGAGGCCCTGGGGAAGATCGGCGATCCGAAAGCCATCCCCGCGCTGGTCAAGCTCTTTCGTGATTCTTCGAAGACGGTGCGCGAGACGGCGGGCACCGCCCTCGTTGCAATCGGCGAGGCCTCCATCCCTCTCTTGGTCGACAGTCTCACCGACAAGGATTTCGTGGTCCGTTGCCATGCGGTTCGGGCTCTGGGCGGGATGACGACCGACTATCAGATCGGCCGTTCCTGGGTCAGGGATCCGAAGGTGGTCGATCGGTTGATCGAGGTGTTAAAGGATTCCGATCGCGCGGTGCGGGAGGATGCCACGATCGCGCTGGGTATGATCGGCGATCCGCGGGCCATTGACGCGCTCATCGAAGCGATGAAAGACGGCGCCGTGAAGCGGCATGCCATCATGTCGCTCGGCATGATCGGGAATTCCAGGGCGCTGCCTCCGGTTCTCGATGCGTTGAAGGGAAAGGGGATTCGCCAGGACGGCACTCCCACCCCGGGCTGTATCGTCAGTGAAGAAGCGTTCATCAAAGAAGCGGCCGCAACCGCGTTGGGGCACTTCCGGGATCCGCGGGTGATTCCTGATCTGATTCCTCTCCTGAAAGATATGGTGTTGCGCGAGCGAGCCTCGGCGTCGCTGGTCCTGATCGGGGACACGGCGATCGAACCCTTGGTGGCCTTCCTGCATGACCCCAAAGCATCGGAAGTGGAATCGGAAGGCGAGCGGGTGATGTCCTTTGCCACCAGCCGGTTGACCGCGGTGGACGCGCTCAAACAGATCGCCATGGAAACCCTGAAGAAACTCGGCTGGGAACCGCCGCCGGAGGACGAAGTCGACTCCAGTAAGGCCGACAACCTGCGGGTTGATAAGCCGTTGGGAGACACCGGGCGTTTCGGACCTTCCGGGGACCTTGCCAAAGGCGCCATGTGACGGGACGCCGGCCCCGCCATTGAGTGCGTCGCGCGCCTTGTCGTGGGATCATTGCTCCCCGGCTCTCCGCGCGGTCGTGATGGCCGCCTCTCGCAGCCTTTCTCTCGCCGCCGGGCCTTGATGAGATTCACGCCGACAGGCCTTTATCAAGTGTGATGAGGCGGCTTTTCGATGACGCCCCCCTCGCGTCTGCCGCTATTGACCGTCAAAAAAAGCGTGTGCTAAGGTCGAACACTCGGTTTCCGCGAAGCTTCTTTGTCTCTGCACATGAGTGTGGCTTAGCCGTGGCGGATAGTGTGAAAGAACAGATCGCCGCCCTGATGGATGAAGACTGGTCCGTGAGGGAGGAGGCGGCGACTTTGCTGGGATCGTATCGCGATCACAGGGCGGTGGAGCCGTTGATCAACGTGCTCAGGGATCCTGACCGCGCGGTGCGCACGGCGGCGACCCATGCGCTGGCGGCAATTGGAGAAACGGCGGTCCCGGCCGTTGGCGCCTGCCTTGACGATCCCAACTTGACGGTTCAGGAAGCCGCTGCCGCGATCCTGTCCGCAATCGGTGATGGCCGGGTGTTCGATCCTCTCATTGCGGCTTTGAACAGGTCTGATTGGGTGGTCAGAATGCACGCCGCCCAAGCCTTGGGGCGGATCGGCGACGTTCGAGCCGTGCTGCCGCTCATTCCCTTGCTGCAGGATAAGGTGAAAGCCGTACGCGTGGATGCGGCCAATGCCCTCGCGTTGATCGGCCAGGCGGCGGTCCCTGTTCTGGTGGAAACCTTGACCCATCAGGAGTGGTTGGTTCGGCTCCATGCCGTGGAGGCTCTGGGGAAGATCAAATCCCCCGATGCGGTCGAGCCTCTGTTGCGCCTGATGTTTAACGATCGTGACGCGGCCATCCGCACGGATGCGGCGCGTTCCTTGGGAGACATCGGCGATCCTCGAGCGGTTGAATTTCTCCTGACCGCCATGTCGGACATGGACGTGCGCCAGACTGCCGTGGAAGCATTGGGGAAGATCGGCGATCGGCGCGCGGTGCCGGCCTTGATCGCCGTCCTGAAGGGCACGAGTCGGCCGGCTCAGAGCCGGGCGATCGACGGCTGTGGCGATCGCTGGGATGCGGAAGTTCTGACGATGGCGGCCGCGACCAGGGCCCTGGCGCAGATTCAAGACGAGAACGTGATTCCCACGTTGGTTGCCGCCTTGCAAAGCACCCTGACCCGGTCGGAGGCGGCCTCGGCCCTGGTCACGTTCGGGCCACCGGCCATTCCGTTCCTGCTCGACGTGTTGAAGAAGGAACGAGATGAGAACATACTGTATTACGCGAAGGAAGCGCTGCAGGGATTGGGCTGGAGGCCGAATAGATTGTAGGCGATCGGATCATGCCGAAAGAATCACTCGACACCCTGATTTCCGAACTGACGCATGAAGAGGATTGGCGCCGCATGCGCGCGACGGCGGCTTGTTTAGCCGGTGGTCCCAAAGCCGTCGATGGATTGATTCATGCGCTGCAGACCGGTGATGCCGCATTAAAGATGGAAGCCGCCGGGATGCTGGCCCGTATCAAAGACCCTCGCGCGGGAGTCCCGTTGGTGCGCGTGCTCATCGACCAAGACCCGGCGGTCAGGAAAGCCGGCGTCATTGCGTTGGAGCAAATGGCGGGGGTGCTCGATACGGCCGCAGCCGCCGCGCTGGTGCACGATCTCCATGAGTTTCAAGAGGACGATCAAAAACAAACGGTGATCAGTCTGCTCGGGGTGATTCCCAATTCCATCGAGCCGTTGACCGCCATGTTGACTCATGCCGATGAGCGCGCGCGCCTGACCGCCGCGACGATTTTAGAGCATTTGTTGGACCCTCGTTCCGCCGATGCGCTTGTCGAAGCCATGGCCGACCCGGTCGTTCAGCCGGTGGCGGTCAGCGCCCTCAAGAAACTCAATGCGGTGCGGGAACGAATTGATCACGCCTTTGACGCCCTGCGGAACGTGGAGGAATCCACGCTGCGCGAGGATGCCCGCATGTCCACGGTCATTGATCTTCTCGGGATCGGCCGGCCCAGTGTCGAAATCCTGATCGAGTATCTGAGAGACGATGACTGGGTCGTGCGTGAAGCCGCGGCGGATCTGTTGGGGAAGATCGGCGATATCCGCGCCGTCGAACCGCTCATAGAACGGCTCCGTGTCGATAAGGATACCGGCGTGAAGGAATTGGCGGCGAAGTCCTTGGGGTTGATCGGCGATGCGCGCCCTGTCGATCTGCTGGTAGAATTGATCCCCATTCGGCCTCTCAGGATCTTTGCCGTGGAAGCGCTGGCGAAGGTAAAAGACAGCGAGAAACTGCGTCCCTATGCGGAGCTGTTCGAGCGGCTGAAGACCGACCGGGACGGGATCGTCTCCTATAACGCCACGATGATCGTGGACAAGCTGAATGCCATGGCCGCGCAATCCGAGGCGCGAGCTGATCACGAAGAGGTTGAGCATGAGTGAGATGGAACGGACCGATCGGATCGGGCAATTGCTGGGCGCGCTGCGCGATGAGAATGAGGCGTTGCGCGATCATGCCGCCGCCACCTTGGGGCAGATGGGAAAGGCGGCGCTCCCGCGATTGATGAGCTTGCTCGCCGATGAAGACATGGTGATCCGCGAAGCGGCGACCAGCGCCATTGTCCGGATGGGACCGATCGTCCTGGAAGATTTGATCGAGGTCCTGCGGGATGACGAATGGGCGGTTCGGGAACAAGCGGCCTCCGCGCTCGGCAAGCTGAAAGACCCGCGCGGCGTCGAGCCGCTGGTTCGAGCGTTGAAGGACAAGGATGGCGCGGTTCGCAGCTCGGCGGTGTGGGCTTTGGAACGGATCGGCGATCCTCGGGCGGTTCCAGGTCTCATCGAGGCGTTGACCGACGGCACCGTGAGAGAAGATGCCGCTCGGGTCTTGAAGAAGATCGGGGATGTGCGGGCCGTCGAAGCGCTGATCGACGGGCTGCTGGGGAACAACTGGATGGTGCGGCGGCACGCCGCCGAGGCGTTGGGCAAGATCGGGGACACGCGCGGCGTGGCTCCGCTCATGGAGGCGCTGAAAGACGAGGACTGGCTGGTCCGCCGCAATGCGGCTGAGTCCTTGGCTCGTTTGGGAGACCGGCGGGCGGTGGATTCTCTGCTGCCCTTGCTGGAAGACGAAAATGAAATGGTCCAGGAAACTGTCGAGGGCGCCTTGGCCAGTCTCGGGTGGAAACCAACCCATCCATCACAATCATGAGGATACAACATGGCTGACGAAACTCCGAGCAAGCTGCTTCAAATCGGTCCCAAGGGCGGGGCCAAAAAGGACGGGTTCAACCTGGTCACGGAAAAGGTGGTCTCCGTGAATCCGGCGGCCAAACAGTTGGAGGTCGAACTGCTGGCATACGATGGGAAGACCGTGCTGTTGGACGTGGCCGAAGAGGCCCTCGAGGACCTCCAGAAAATCAAGCCCGGCGACGGGGCGACGATCCGGGTGATCGAGGAGGGCGGCAAGCGGCTTGCCAAAAGCTTTCGCATTCGCGCGAAAGATCCCAATGCCGCGAAGGCGGATGCGATGCTCGTGGACTTGAAGGACACGCACTGGCTCAATCGCAAGTATGCGGCGGAAACCTTGGGTGATCTCAAGGATGCGCGCGGGGTCGCCCCCTTAGTGGACGCGCTCATGGACGAGGTGGGCGATGTTCGTCAACGCGCGTATGACTCGCTCATCAAACTGGGCGGGCCGTCGGTGCCATCGCTGATTCCGTTGCTGGTCTCGGAAGAGGATGAATTACGACAGTCGGCCACGGAAATCATTCGAAAAATCGGGAAGCCGGCGGTGGAGCCGCTGGCGACGGCGTTAGGCGAGGCGGATGAACGGCTGAGGACACGGATTCTGAAGGTGCTCGATCGGATGGGATATAAGCCTAAGCCCCAAGAGGAGAAGGAAGCGGTCAGGCAAATCGAAGGCGGCGCGCCGGCGTAATCTTACCCCTTGCTCTGAGCCTCTCGCGCCGGCCGGCCGACCGAGATATATCGAAATCCAAGCGCCGCCATCCGGTCCGCTTCATATACGTTGCGCAGATCGATAAAAAGAGGGCGGCGCAAGACGGCCTTGATCTTCTCAAAATCCAAATTCCGGAATTGATTCCATTCCGTTACTAACGTCAGCGCATCGGCGCCGGTCGCCGCGTCATAAGGGTCGGCGCAAATGGTCGCACCGGGGAGGAGTTTCGAGCCTTCTTCGAGAGACGCCGGATCGTAGACCCGTAGCCGGCATCCCTGGGACAGCAGTTGCTCGGCAATGAAGACAGCCGGCGCTTCCCGAAGATCGCTGGTATTGGGTTTGAACGAGAGTCCCAACATGCCGACCGTCTTGCCTTTCAATTCTCCGAGCGCTTCTTGAATCTTATCGACCATCACGCGCCGCTGCCGGTCGTTGACGCTGGCGGCGGCTCGGATGATTTCCATCTGATAGCCGAGTTTCTCACCGGTCTGAATCAGCGCCGCCACGTCCTTGGGAAAGCACGACCCGCCGAATCCGGGCCCGGCATGCAGGAATTTCGGGCCGATCCGGCGATCCAGGCCCATCGCTTTGGCGACGATCTGCACGTCGGCGCCGACCCGTTCACAGAGATTGGCGATCTCGTTAATAAAGGACACCTTGGTGGCAAGAAACGCGTTTGACGCGTATTTGATCATCTCAGCGGTCGGGATGTCGGTGACCACGAATGGGGTTTCCAGGAGATACAGAGGCCGGTAGAGGTCTTTCATAATCGCGACCGCTTGATCGCTATCGGCTCCGATGACGACCCGGTTGGGACGGAGAAAATCTTCAATGGCCGATCCTTCGCGGAGAAACTCGGGATTGGACACGACGTCGAAACGACGGGAATGCGGCTGATGGCTTCGGATCACATCTCGCAATTTTTCTCCGGTTCCCACCGGCACGGTAGACTTGGTGGCAATGACTTTATAACCCGTCATGGTGCGGGCAATCCCTCGTCCGACTTCTTCCACATAGGAGAGGTCTGCTGACCCGTCACTCAGCGTGGGGGTTCCAACCGCGATGAAGATGACCAGTGCCTGATCGACGGCTTTGGCGATATCGGTGGTGAAGGTAAGGCGGTTTTCCCGCAGGCCTTTGCCGACCAGTTCCGCAATGCCGGGCTCATAAAACGGCACGTCCCCTTTTTCCAGCCGGGTTACCCGCCGCGCGTCCACGTCCATACAGACCACGTTCAGGCCGAACTCCGCGAAGCACGCCCCCGTCACGAGGCCGACATAGCCTGTTCCAATCACGCTGATATACATATTGCGACTCTGCTCCTCATGGGTACGACGAACGGTGCGGAATTTCGAGCGGGATGACGCCGAAAGTATAACAAGACATCCAGAGGGCGGCAAGCGTATGACGAGGTAAGTGTGTTAGTTCAATGAATCTGTCATCGTCTAATGGTTCAATGATTCTTTCACGGCAGCGGCCGTGTCGCGGTTCGTTGACAGCTTCCTTGCAGCTTCAGTACAATCGCCCTGTTCGGCGCAGGAGAATCCTCGCATGCCCACACAGACCGGCGCCATTCTTCGCCCCCTGGCGGTGATGATGAATCGGCAGATTCGATCGATTCGCCCGGAGGCCACACTGTCGGAAGCCGCCGAACTCATGCGAAGCTCGCGCGTGGGCGCATTGCTGGTTGTCGATCAAGGCGACTATTCAGGCGTGGTGAGCGAGTCGGATCTGGTCAGAAAAGCCATGGCTGTTGGACTGAATCCGGATCAGTCCCAGGTGCGCACGATTATGAGCAGTCCCCTGATCAGCATTGAGATCGACCGGTCTGCGCATGAGGCCAGTGATCTCATGTCGGAAAAAGAAATCAGACATCTGGCCATTACTCAAGACAGTCAGATTGTCGGCATTATCTCGGTGCGGGACCTGTTGCGGTATTTTAAGAATTGGGGGACCCTCTGATTCCCTTCAGGCCCCGATGTCTCATTCGGATCTCCCTGTTCGTCCTCTCCCCATGATTTCCAGTCATTCCCAGTGGTCTCGATTCTGGCTGTTGGCAACCGCTTTTGGCACCGGCGCCGTGGTCATGGCCCTTGAAATCTTGGGCAGCCGATTGCTGGCGCCGGTGTTCGGCAATTCCCTCTATGTCTGGGGCGCCCTCATCGGCGTGATTCTGGCGGCGATGAGCAGCGGCTATGCCGCGGGCGGCTGGCTGGCTGACCGCCATTACGGAGGCTCGGTTCTCGCCTGGCTTCTGCTGGTCTCCGGCGCCTGGACCTTTCTCCTGGCAGGGGTCGGCCAACCGGTCATGTTCAAGGTGGCTGTGTGGATTCAGGATCCTCGATGGGGACCGTGCCTTGCGGCCGGGATTCTGTTGGGCCCACCGGCATTCTGCTTGAGCGGAGTGCTGCCGGCTCTTCTCCGTTTGTCGATCGGCGATCTGGGTCATCTCGGACGACAAACCGGAACCATGATCGCCGTGTCCACGATCGGAAGCTTGGTCGGCACATGGGGCACCGCCTTCTATCTGCTGACGTGGTTGGGGAGCATGGCTCTCGTCACCCTGTTCGGGGGCGTTCAGGTCATCCTCGGGATGTTGTGGTGGTGGCGTGCCGTGGCGGTTCGGGCCGGCGCCATTGCACGGACTGCGGGAAGCGCGACGCTGCTGGTGTGCGCGGTCGGGCTTGGCTGGGTTTCATTGCATCCGGTTCAAATTCTCTCGGCGCCGATCCATCAGGAGGACAGTCCGTATCAACAAGTTCGTGTTCGTGATGATGATCTTTTCCGTTATCTCATTCTCGATCGTACTTTTCACGCCGTGATGTGGAAGGCCGATCCCGTCGAGCTCTTCTTGCCGTACAGCCAAGTGATGATGACGGCCCTGGCGATCGCCCCTGAGCCGAAACGCGCTCTGATTCTCGGTCACGGTGGAGGTTCGCTGGCCAAATGGTTGGCGCAGCGGTGGCCGGAGCTTGCACTCGATACCGTGGACGTCGATCCGTCGGTGGCTGAGGCGGCGAAACAGTACTTCGCGTACACGTCTCCGCAGGAGCATCACGTCTATGTCAAAGATGCACGACTCTTTCTCAGGACGACGGCTGAACAATACGATATTATCTGGCTGGACGTATTTGCCAGGCAACTCATCCCGTTTCATCTCACCACGCAGGAATTTTTTCGAGACGTGCGCTCGCATTTGCGTCCCAACGGAGTCTTGGCGGTCAATCTGGCGTCTTCCGGCGAAGGCCCCGATCGCCAGCGCTCGTACGCCGTGGTGGAAACACTCCGGACGGTGTTTCCCTTCATCGAATCGTTTGCAGTGAAAGGTCCCTGGCGGACAAATCAACCCGAAGCTGAAAATCTTATTTTCTTCGCCGGCGCGCCTGTCACGAGCATGCGTCAGCCAGAATTCTCTGAGCGAATAAGTAGTTTTGTCACACAGCGTCGACTGCCGGTCGAAGTCCAAGGCGTGTTCGCGTCACGCCGCCAGACGGAATGGCCGCGTGGAGTTGTGCTCACGGATGACTACGCTCCGTACGATCTCTTAGTCGGCCAGATCAGGCCTGATGGCGGACAGTTGAAACCTGAATCAACTATAAGCCATTGACAACAGGAAATAATTTTGACGCCTGCACGATCGGGCATCGAAAAGAAGATTCTTGCTTCCAACAGGGGCCTATGTTATAAGGAGCGCGGGGTGAGGGGCTGTGGGTAAATTATTCCACACGGACCAGTTGCAGTTGGATTCCTCATTATTAACCTAATCACTTTTTTATGTCCCAAGGAGGTAGGGTCATGGGCAAGATGCTATTGTCGGTCTTCTTCGGACTTGTCGTCACAGTGGTAGGGGCGTCTACCTCATTCGCCCTTCAAGCCGGCGGTGTCGAAGTTGGCGATCTCGAGACCGGATCGGTTGTCGGCCAGCCATTCAAGGAGCTTGAGGTTGACGCGGAAATATTCTCCATTGAGGTCGGGAACGCAAAGGTATGGTATCCGCCGGCCACGATCATTGACTTCAAAGCACGTGCCGGCCGTCCGTTGGTGATGAAAGTGACCAATAATTCTTCAGCCGAGCATGGATTCTTGATGACGTCTGATGCCGAGCAAGCCGCTCCGACCGTGCTGAAGGTCCAACTTGTTTTGAAGCCAGGCGAGAGCAAATATATTGGCATTCCGACCAGCGATCTCTTTTATTCCACCCAGGGTTCCACGCTTGTGTACAAGTGCCACCTGCATCCGGGACATATCGGTGGGAAGTTTTTGATGATTCGGTAGCGCAGGCGGTTTCCCGCAAACCCCAACGCCATAAAACACGGAACGCCCCGTCGACAATCGGTCGACGGGGCGTTCCGGTTTTCAGAGAGAGCGTGGAGACTAGGTGCGTTCGGGATTACAGTCGGTGTGAGCATCCATCGGAATATTCTGCGCCGCCGCCAGCCGATCGCCGACAATCAAAAGCAGATACCGGCTTTCGGTCGGCGCCTGATCGGCTTTGACCATGACCACCGTATTGAGATCGACAACAATTTCATCTTCGGTCTGCCACTGTGTTCCATTTACCACCCAAAAATGGCTTTTGGCTTCCGGGAACTGTTTCGCCATAAAGCTTTCAATGATGGTGGAGATGCCACCACGACTTGCTCCTGCGGGAACCGATTGCCATAGGGTCGCCGACAGACAGATGAGCAAGGCACAGATGGTACGCATAGCGAACCTCCCATGAGGGTACACCCACAGTATATCACGGACAAAGAAGCGAGGGATCGAGGGGCCGGTACTGATGAATTCAGGTAGGGCTGAGGGATTGCGCCCCAAAAAAGCCCCGTCGTGAAACACGACGGGGCCGAGGACACAACAGACAGATGAGGTTAATTACGTACCCCGCTCCAAACCTTATTCGCGTCGATTTCCTTATCCGGATTGAGTGTCCTGGCTCTTTCAAGCAGCACATCGGTGGCTTCAGGATACGCAGGGTCCGAGATGCAGCAATTATCAACGGGGCACACGGCAGCACATTGTGGTTCGTCAAAATGGCCGACGCACTCGGTACAGCGATCGTGCGTGATGACATAGATACTGTCGCCCACACCCTGCCCATCGCCGACATGATAACCCTTGCCCTCCGCATCGCTCCGGGTCTCGAAAATCGCCTCGTTCGGGCATTCCGGCAAGCAGGCACCACAGGAAATACATTCATCGGTAATTAAGAGAGCCATGACACCAGCCTCCTTACAAGCGGTATTGACAACGTCATTCAGCGCAGCTCATATTTTCGCGCCAGAACGTTGTCATTCTAGACTGCGTTTTTCTTCCAAGTCAACAGACAATGTCGTGAGAAGAAGGCCCATGTCATTGATCTATATGAGTCGTTGGACCTAGTCATCGTAAAGTGCCCAAGGAGACGACGTGAAATTTTTCTCGGAGTCGACGTCATCACCAAAACGAAGTCGGGTGATTGTCCTGATCCTGTTATCGGTTCTTTTGCTGACCGGAAGTTGGTTCCTCACGAATCAAAAGGACAGCGACACGATTATCGTGACCTTCCCGAGCGGAAGGGCAATTGAAGCGGAGGTGGCGGACACCCCTGAAAAGTTGCTGTTCGGTCTCGCCTTCAGGGAGGCATTGCCCCCGGGCTCCGGAATGCTGTATATCTTCGAGACTTCCGATCGCCATCGGATACGAACCAAGGGGTTCACATTTCCGGTGGACATCATTTGGGCGGATGAAAGCCGACATGTCGTGTATGTTGTGGGCGGCGCAGAACCCTGCCCACGGGACCCGTGTCCGCTCTATGGACCACCACCGGAGAACGCCCGGTACATCATTGAGACGTCCGCCGGGTTTTTAGCCCAAGAACACGTGGAACCCGGCATGGAACTGAAATTTACCCTTCGACTCTAACACATCGCGTCACGTGTTGACGGGCGCATAGCCTGACGTATCAATATTGATGAGCGAGACGAGCAACATGGACG